>CAVIKW010000096.1:0-7787 GCA_963643375.1 Flexilinea sp.
TCGCGATCCGCGAAGGCGGTCTGACCGTTGGTGCCGGTTCCGTTACCGAAATCATCGCCTAATCAGTTAGTAATCACTGCAGAGCCGGTGGAGTAATTTGCCGGCTCTGATACCTTGAAAAAAAAGGAGTGTTCGGCCGGGAGGCCGGACGAAATCAGAAATGGCATCTAAGAAGAAAGATATCCGACCCGTGATCACGCTGGCCTGCACCGAGTGCAAGGAACGCAATTACACGACTCAGAAGAATCGTCGTAATGACCCCGGCCGTCTCGAACTGATGAAGTTCTGCAGCCGCTGCCGCAAACATACACTGCATCGCGAAACCAAATAAGCCAATTGTTTATGGGTTTTTGAAAGTCTGTGATATAATCAATCCAGACTTATAGGGGAATAGCTCAATTGGCAGAGCGCCTGTCTCCAAAACAGGAGGTTGTGGGTTCGATTCCTGTTTCCCCTGCCTTTGCTGGAATCGCCGCTGTTTCAGCGGCGTTTTCAATATAAATTACCGAATCGCTTTCAAGGAGTTTACCATGGCAGATTCCAATAACAAGAAAAACGACAAGCAGGCTGTAAAGAAGCCGAACCGCATCCAGAAATGGTGGCGTGAAACCGTTGGCGAACTTCGCAAGGTCACTTGGCCGTCCAAAGAAGACGCTATCAAAATGACGAAGGTCACCGCCATTGTTGTTATCGGTTCCGCGGTCGTCCTCGGCCTGGTCGATTTTGTCTTCTCCGAACTGGTCAGCCTGATCATTGGTTGATAAAGGAAAACGGGCTATGAGCAACAACGAGTTCAACGAACCGGAAGATATGATCGAGAATGACGCGATGTCGCTTGACAACGCGGATTTTAACGATCCCGATTTGATTCCGGAAGATGGCTGGAAAGCCGAAAAGCCCGCCGGAAAAAGATCGTCCAAGAAGTCCCGCGCCGAGAAACAGCCTGTTGTTTCCGAAGAAGACGAGAAGATTGAAAGCGTCGACGAAGCTTATTGGTACGTCGTCCACTGCTATTCCGGGTACGAAAACAAGGTCTGCTTCAACCTTCAGCAGCGCATTGAAACGATGGGCATGAAGGATATGATCTTCGATGTCATCGTCCCGCAGCAGGAAGAGATTGAGATCAAAGACGGCAAGCGCAAGGTCCTCAAGCGCAACATCTTCCCGGGCTATGTGCTCGTCCAGATGAAGATGACGGAAGAGTCCTGGTTCATCGTCCGCAACACGCCGGGCGTCACCGGCTTCATCGGTATGGGCAAGCAGCCGACTCCGCTGCGCCCCGAAGAAGCCAAAGAGATCTTCAAGCGCGCCGAAGCCGAAGCGCCGCACGTCAACGTCTCCTTCAAGGAAGGCGAAAAAGTCCGCATCATCGATGGACCTTTCAACGATTTCACCGGTGTGGTTTCCACCATCGACGCCGAGAAGTCCAAGGTCCGCGTCATGGTCAACTTCTTCGGCCGTGAAACACCGGTCGAGCTCGACTTCCTGCAGGTCGAAAAGTCATAAAGTATCAATTCATTTTGTAAACAGCCCCGGTTTATGTTATAATATCGGGGTTTGAATTTTGTGGAAGGGCAGCGTGCCCGTTATCACCACCAAGGAGTTTATTGTGGCAAAGAAATTAAAAGCAATTGTAAAGTTGAATCTGACTGCCGGTAAAGCCAATCCTGCGCCTCCGGTAGGTCCTGCGTTAGCCAGCCATGGTATCAACATTATGGCCTTCTGCAAGGAGTACAACGCCAAGACGACCAGCAAAATGGGCGAAATCCTCCCTGCCGAAATCACCATCTATACCGACGGCTCCTTCACTTTCATTCTGAAGACCCCTCCGACCGCGTATCTGCTCAAGAAAGCCGCGGGTATTGAGACCGCTTCTGCCACCGGCAGCAAGGCCAAGGTCGCGAAGATCACGAAGGCTCAGATCCGTGAAATCGCTGAAACGAAGTTCAAGGATACCAACGCCCCGACGATTGAAAGCGCCATCAAACAGGTTGAAGGCACTGCCCGCAATATGGGCCTCCAGATTGTTGATTAGTTTCGTGGAAGAAGGGTATACCCCCTCGCTTGCACCACAAGGAGTTATAAATGGCAAAGCACGGTAAGAAATTTAATGAAGCACAGAAAAAGGTTGACCGCAGCAAGTACTATTCCGTAAAGGAAGCGATCGACCTCGCGAAGGAAACCGCGGTAACGAAGTTCGATTCCACCATCGAAGTCCACATGAAGACCGGTTTGGATCCGCGTCAGGCTGACCAGCAGATCCGCAACGTCGTTGTCCTGCCGAACGGCTTGGGCAAGACCGTCCGCGTCTTGGTCTTCTGCCAGGGCGAAGGTGTTGCGAAGGCTCAGGAAGGCGGCGCTGATTATATCGCCGATTCCGATGAATGGATCCAGAAGATTCAGGGCGGTTTCGCCGATTTCGATGTCGCGATCGCTACCCCGGATATGATGGCGAAGGCCGGCCGTCTGGGTCGTGTCCTCGGTCCCCGCGGTTTGATGCCGAACCCGAAGGCCGGCACCGTCTGCGCGCCCGCCGATCTGCCGCGTGTGATTCGTGAAGCGAAGGCCGGTCGTGTTGAGTTCCGTCTCGACAAGTCCGCGAACCTGCATGTGCCCGTTGGCAAAGCTTCCTTCTCCGCCGAGAAGCTGTTCGAGAACGTCAGCGCTTATCTCGACGCCGTCAAGAAGGCGAAGCCGGCCGGCGCGAAGGGTGCTTACATCAAGCGCGTCACCATCACCAGCACGATGGGCCCCGGCATCAAGGTCGATCTGTCCAACGCCATGAACCTCGGCGCTGCTGAGTAATCGATCCGAAAGCTGAAATTAAAAAAGAGCGGCGAACAACCGCTCTTTTTTGTCCTATTGACACAAACTCCGCGCGGATCAATCCCGCGGAATAAAGGAACCGATCCCGCCTATGAATAAAAGGGAAATCTTCGTCAAAGCGTTCAAGGACTCGATCCCCGTCCTCAGCGGGTACCTGGTGCTCGGTATGGGCTACGGTATCATCATGCACACGAAGGGCTTCGGCGCCCTCTGGACCGGGGCGTGCAGCCTCTTCGTCTATGCCGGCGCCATGCAGTTCGCCGCCGTGGATATGCTCGCGGCCGGGGCTTCGCTGCTGACGGTCGCGCAGACGACGCTCTTCGTCAATGCCCGCCACCTTTTCTACGGCATCTCGATGATCGACCGCTACAAGAACACCGGCGCGGCGAAGCCGTTCCTGATCTTCGGCCTGACCGACGAGACGTATTCGCTCGTCAGCCGTGAGGAGGCGGAGGGACTGCCGCGGTCGTACTATGTCTGGGTGACGCTGCTGGATTACCTGTATTGGTTCACGGGGAGCATCCTCGGCTCGCTTTGCGGGGAGCTGATCAAGGTCGACACGACCGGCGTGGACTTCGCGCTGACGGCGCTCTTTGTCTCGATCGTGGTGGAGCAGTGGAAGAATCATAAGTCCCGCATCCCGACGCTGATCGGGTTCGCGGCCTCGATCTCGATGCTGCTGCTGGTCGGGCCGACGTACTTCATGATCCCGGCGATGGTTTTGATCCTCATCGGGCTCACCGTCACCCGCGGCGTTTGGGAACGGAAGGGGCAGTCATGACCACAGCGCATCGGATTGCCATCATCGCCGTCATGTCGGCGGTAACCATTTTCATCCGCTTCTTCCCGTTCGTTGTCTTCGGACGCGGGAAGCAGACCCCGCCCTTCCTCATGTATCTCGGGCAGGTCCTGCCCGCGGCCGCGATGGCATTGCTCGTCGTGTACGCGCTCAAGGGTGTGTCGGTGACCGCGTCTCCGTACGGGATTCCGGAGCTCATCGCCGTATTGCTGACGGCGGCGCTGCAGTATTGGAAGGGGAACACCCTCGTCAGTGTGATCTGCGGGACGGTCTGTTATATGATCCTCGTGCAGATGGTATTTTAGAGGTAAATTATGGAAAACATGTGGGCGCCCTGGCGCAGCCAATATATCAGCGGCACCTCCGACCCGGAGAAGCCGAAGTCGGACGCGTGCGTCTTCTGCGAGGTTTTGAAGTGCGAAGACGACGCCGAGCCGTATATTATCTACCGCGGTGAGTTCTGCTTCGTCATGCTCAACCGCTATCCTTACAATAACGGACACCTGCTCGTGATGCCGAAGCGTCACATTCAGCGCCCGGATATGATGAACGACGGCGAACGCGATGAGCTGATGAACCTGCTCGTCAAGGCGCAGACGGTCCTCTACGACGTCTACAAATGCCAAGGCGTCAACATCGGCGCCAACATCGGCGAAGCCGCCGGCGCCGGCATTGCTCAGCATATGCACTTCCACGTCCTCCCCCGCTGGCGCGGCGATACGAACTTCATGACCACCACCGCCGACGTCCGCGTCATCCCCGAATCCCTTGAGGAGACTTGGACGAAGATAAGGAAGGCGTGGAATTGAAAAGGAGAGTGGAGTGTGAAGAGTGGAGAGTGGAGTTATAGAGACCAGAGACCGGATAACATAGCGAGCTCGTCATTAAAACTCCCGCCCCACTTTCCCGCGCGTTAAGACCTTCCCCTATGAGGAAGGGGGACCGCTTGCGGTGGATGAGGTTCGCGATAGCCCCGACCGCCCGCCATTGCAACGCATGCTCCCTCCGAGCGGCGTTAATGCCTTCCCCTCGAGGGGAAGGGGGCCCGCTTGCGGGGGATGAGGTGAAAATGCGGATCGTTTCCCCACGCGGAGCGTCTATTGACTGAAAAAACGAGGCTGCCGCTTTTTTGCGGCAGTCTCGTTTTTTTATAACGCCAAAATCTTATCAATCGTATTCGCGAGCACCGAGGTGTCGGCGTCTTCAATCCGGCCGGCGTCGGAGAGGGCGGCGAGGTTCGGGTCGATCGGAATCCGATCAAGAACCTCGAGGCCGTGTTCCGCGGCGGCTTCGGCGGTGTGGCTCTTGCCGAAGACCTCAATCTCACGGCCGCAGTCCGGGCAGCGCAGGTAGCTCATGTTCTCAACCAGGCCGATGATCGGAATATTCATCATCTTCGCCATGTTGACCGCCTTCGTGACGATCATGGAGACCAGCTCCTGCGGGGTGGCGGCGATGATGATGCCGTCGATCTTGATGGATTGGAACACCGTCAGCGGCACGTCGCCGGTTCCCGGCGGGCAGTCAATGAACATCGTGTCGACGTTGCCCCAGTAGACATCCTTCCAGAACTGGTTGATCAGGCCGCTGATGACCGGACCGCGCCAGACGACGGGATCCGTCTCGTTCTCCACGAGCAGGTTCAGGGACATGATCTTGATGCCGGTCTCGGACGGAACCGGGAAGATGCCGTTGTCGTCCGCCATGGCGCGGGTGTGGAGACCGAACATCTTCGGGATGGACGGACCGGTGACGTCGGCATCCATCAGGGCGACGGATTGGTTGCGCTGATTCATCGCGCAGGCCAGCAGAGAGGTGACCATGGATTTGCCCACGCCGCCTTTACCGCTGACGACAGCGATGACCTTCTTGATATCCGACTGCGCGTTCTGCGGGACCAGCAGGCTTTCGGCGCTGCGGGATTCGCATTTTTGGCTGCAGTGGGAGCAGTCGTGACTGCAGGATTCACTCATTGATTTTCCTCTTCTTTTATGCCCGAAACGTCGGGCGGTTTCACATTGATTATACAGCTTATTCGGCGATTTCAAGGGCCATGACGATCATGTCCTTGAGCGTGGTCTGGCGTTCCTCGGGCGTCATCTGCTGCGAGAGGTCGAAGATGATGTCGGAGACGGTGCAGATGGAGAGCGCCTTCTTATGCGCGTAGTTCGCGTTCGTGTAGAGCGCCGCGGCTTCCATTTCCGCGCCAAGGACGCCCCATTCGGCCCAGCGCTTGGTGTCGTTGTTGCCTTCGGGATAATAGAAGTGGTCGCTGCTGAGCAGGGTGCCGACGTGGTAATTCATGCCGTGGGCGCGGGCGTAGGCGGCGGCCTTCTCAACCAAGCCGAAGTCAGCGGTCAATGCCGGCAGCCCGGGCAGATTGAATGCCTTGACGTAGTTGGAGTCGGTGGCGGCGGCCATGCCGATGAGGACGTCCTTGAGCTTCAGCTGCGGAGCCATACCGCCCGCGGAGCCGACGCGGATGATGGTCTCGACGCCGTAGAAGTTGAAGAGCTCCCAGGAGTAGATGCCGATGGACGGGCAGCCCATGCCGCTCCCCATGACGGAGATTTCCTTGCCGTTGTATTTGCCGGTGAAGCCGAACATGTTGCGAACGGCGGTCACCTGCCGCACGTCGGTGAGGTAGGTCTCGGCAATGAATTTCGCCCGCAGCGGGTCGCCGGGCATCAATACGGTCTTCGCGAAGTCGCCTGCATTCGCGCTGATATGTGGTGTGGACATAGTCGCCTCCCCTGTTAGTTTTTGTTATATTATATCACCGCGAAAAAACCGGCGGGTAGCCGGTTCTCTCACGGTTTCACTCAAAATCCGAGAAGAAATCAATATCGACTTTTTTGATTCGGTAGGTCTCAATGGTGTAGACGCCGATATCGTACTCGATCATCAGCTTTGCCAATGCTTCACCGTCTACGAGCACGATTTTCTGTGCGGTGTTATTTCGGGCATAGGTTTCGGCATCTTTTGAAAACTTCGCTGTCGTGATGAATAATCCCTTCGTCGCGCCCTTGCCGAGCATTGCCCCGGCAAAGGACTGCACGGTTGGACGCCCGATCGTGCTCGCGTCTTTCCATTGCTTTGCCTGAATGTAAATCGAGTCAAAGCCGAATTTGTCTGCTGTCAACACGCCGTCAATGCCTTCGTCTCCGGATTTCGCGGTGACCGCGTTCTGGTTGTCGAGCATGGAGCCATAGCCCATCGCGATTAATAGCTTGATGATCAACTTCTCGAAATCATAAGGGCTGATTTTCATGATTTCAGTCATGAGGTCATCCGCCAAAGCGTCGTTGAGTTCACTGATCGCGTTGTCGATCTGCTCCTGCGGGCTCAGCTGCTGGTTTGTGGGCAATTCTTGCTGAATGGGCACATTGCCTGTTGAGTCTTTCTTTTTTCGGTTTTTAAACTCTTTGAATGATGGATAGTGCTCTATCAGATAATCAGTGTTGATGACACAGCTGCTTTGGCTGATTTTGAGACCCTCGTTGTTGATGCGATATTGCGCACGGCTTACTTTTTCCAATAATCCGGCTTTTGAGAGGTAAGTAACAGCCCAACTGACTTTGTTACGAAGCATGAGGCTGCCGCTTGCAAGACGTTCATTCCTCTCCTCTTCGGTAAGATGATGATAATCCGCGCAGTATTCAACAATGCTGCTGAGCGAATGTATCTTTCTGTCCTGAAGACAAACCAATACAGGTTTCATCATTTCTTCATAAGTTGGTATCGCCATGTTGAACTTCCCCGAATCAAAGTATAAGAAAATTATAACCCCGATCATGTCGAATTTCAGCGTGTATTCGATCATGATCAATGTTCCAATTTGTTTGATGATGCTAAAATCCGATCAAACATTTCTGCTCGGAGGGAAAAATGAAAATCACACGAACCATTGACGGATTCCGGCGCGAATTCGAGCTCACCGATGACGAATTGGCGGACGCGCATCGGGCGTTTCACGTGGCTTGGTTTCGGAAACAGCTGCGGGAGATGGATATTGACGCGCCGGGCGTTGCCGAGGAGGCGTTTGACATTTACTGCCGTGAGTCGGAGATGACCGAGGCGGAGGCGTTGGACATCGCGGTGAAGCGGTTATCCGCCCGCGATCCTAAAGCTCTTCGTCATCGTGTTTGATCCTTCCCGGGAC
>CAVIKW010000097.1:0-7581 GCA_963643375.1 Flexilinea sp.
ATTCGATAAAAGTGACCAGAGACCGGATAACGTTAATCGGCGCGCTTTCCGAGCCGGAAAAGTCTATAATTGAAAACAAAGCCCGATGTTTGAATTGAGTTTTCAAATATCGGGCGAAATCACTTCATCAAAAAAACGCGCTCGACAGGGGAGCGCGTTTTCAAATTTCGTTATCCGGTCACTGGTCTCCGGTCACTATCCGCTTTTTTATTGATCGGAACCGAAATCCGCGCGGTAGGCGGCGGCCAATTTCTCCGGCCAGTCGCCGATGGGGAGCAGGCGGCCGGTGAAGAAGCGCAGGGTCTTCGGTTCATGGACGAAGCGCAGACCGCCGACGAGATTGCGGTGCTCGTACAGCCATTGGACACGGTCGATGGCGTAGATGGTCTGGGACAGGGTGAAGACGCGGCGCGGGAAGGCCAGGCGGACGAGCTCCATCGAAGCCAGGCGTTCGCTGCCGTCCGGGTTGCGCTCTTCGGACAGGGTGCCGCGTTCCATACCGCGGATGCCGCCCGCGATGTAGAGAGCGCAGACGAGGGCGCCGGCGGGGTACTGGTCCTGCGGGACGTGCGGGATGATGCTGCGGGCGTCCAAATGCGCGCCGAGACCGCCTCCCGGAGTGATAACAGGAATGCCGGCTTTCGCCATCTCATCGACGGCGTACTTGATGAAGATCGGGCCCTGGGAGATGATGTCCATATCCATGGATTCATCGAAGCCGACGGTCATCGCTTCCATTTCCTTGACGGACATACCGCCGTAGGTGAGGAAGCCTTCGTACATGGTGACGGCGTCTTCGAGGGTGTGATACATGGATTCCTCACGGCAGCAGATCGCGCCGCCGCGGGCGAAACCGAATTTGCGGGCGGAGAAGTAGATGATGTCGAAGAGGTCGGCGATCATGCGGGTGATCTCGCGGACGCTCTTGTCCTTCAAAGCTTCCTCGCGGGTCTTGATGAAGTAGAGGTTGTCCTGAAGCAGGGACGCGTCGAGAATGGTGACGATGCCGTACTTCTTGGCGACTTCGGTGGCTTCCTTCATATTCTCATAGGACATAGGCTGGCCGCCGATAAGGTTGGTACCGGCTTCCAGGCGCATGAAGGCGATGTTGTCGACGCCTTCTTTGGCAATGCACTCTTCCAGACGGTCAATGTCGATATTGCCCTTGAACGGCAGGTTGCTGTCGGTTTCCAGGCCTTCATACTTCACGAGCTCTTCCACGTGGCCGCCCTTGCGGGTGATGTGGGCCTTCGCGGTGGTGAAGTGGTAGTTCATGATAACGCAATTGCCCGGCTTGACGAAGCGCTCGGCGAGGATATTCTCGCAGGCGCGGCCCTGATGCGCGGGGGCGACCCATTTCATGCCGAAGATCTCTTCCAGCTTGTCGCGCATACGGTAGAACGTCTCGGAACCGGCATAAGCGTCGTCGGCGCGGAGCATTGCGGACTGCATGTTGTCGCTCATGGCGTTGACGCCGGAGTCGGTGAGCATATCCATGAAGATATCGCCGTTATGCAGCTGGAATGTGTTGAATCCCGCCTCGTACATCTTCTTCAAGCGCTGATCCACGGGCAGCAAATGCAGCTGCTGGACGATCTTGACTTTGTGAAGCTCCATCGGGATGGGGTCGTGTTTGTAAAACTTGATTTCGGGCATGTGCGTGGAAACCTTTCCTTCAATAAAAAATCTTCGTCAATCATATACCCGATGATGGTATTTGTTAAATTGATATGTACGATAGCATGTATTAGAAATCTCGATGGGAGTCTAAGAGACCAGAGACCAGAGACCAGATAACGTTAATCGGCACGAATTTCAATCGGGAAAGCCAATAATTTAAAGCAACGCCGGGCACTTGAAGGCCCGTCCCAATTATGTTATCTGGTCTCTGGTCTCTGGTCTCTTAGATTCCGGTCTCCGGTCTCCGGTCTCTGCCGCTTTGCGCCGCCCAGGCGGCGCAAAGCGGTAACGTTATCATCATCGGCAGCATGTAGCGGAAGAAGCCGTTGATGGCGGAGTTCTGGAGCAGGACGAACGTGATCAATGCCGGCAGCAGCGGAATAATGACGCCGCGGACGTTCTTCCGAAGCAGATGCGCCAGGCAGAACATCAGCGCCCAGGCATTGAGGCCGAGGGAGTAGAAGAGCGAAGTCAACGGCAGCCGCGGACAGGCCTCGGCGAGGTTCGTCAATACGGAACGCAGCGCCGCCGTTCCTTCATTATAATGCAGGTCGAAGAGGCCCTTGTTGACGTGCGTCTCCGTCTCAATGCCGTACCAGCCGTAAATATCGCGGTGCGGCGCGGTGAAGGGATCGTAATAACGCGTATTGCTGCTGAGGAAGACGTCCAAATACATCAGCGGATGCGTCAAGCCGAGCTCCGCCCAGACTTTCAAATACGCCGCGATGCGGTCCGGCTCCGCCCAGGGATCGAATAAGCCCTTGAGCTCGTCCGCGGTCTCGACGCTGAACTGCGCCGGGATTTTGTCGTAGTCGAACAACTCACGCAGCACGGCGGACTGCTCCGCGGTGATACTCTCCTCATCATTGATCACCACCGCGGCGGTCATGCGGAAGGGCATCGTCAGCGCTTCCCGCGCCGGCGCGTCCGCGATACCGAGCTGCGGACGGATTACGCGGTTGAAGACATTGATGACGACGAGCGGAATCAGCAGCACCGGCAGCAGTTTTTTCCACTGCTTCCGCGGTCCGGGCAGGGTGAAGAGCGTCAGGAAGACAAGCGCGGCGACGTACTGCCCTTCGTGGCGGACGAGCGTCATCAGCGTGAGGGAGAGCGTCATCAGCACGAGGCCGCCCCGCTTCGCGCAGAAGCCCTCCGCGTCGAGAATGATCGCGATCAGCTGCAGGCAGAAGAGCAGGATCATCGCCATGTACAGGCTGTCTTTGAGCAGGGAATAGGCGTAATTCGACCAAATCGGGACGAGGGCGAAGTCCGCCAAGGTCAGCCACCGCAGCCACGCCGGGGACTTCAGCCGCTTATACATCGGGAAGCACGCCGCCATCACGAGGGCATTGATCAGCATCTGCGGACCGGTGAAAAGGAACAGGCCGAGGTTGTCCGAGCCGAGAGCGCGGCCGAGCTTCATTGCCCAGCCCATCAGCATGGACGAGAAGGCGGGATGATTATCCGTGAAGTTGCCTGAGCCGAAGAAATTATTCAGCTGCTTGAGCCCGTCCGAGGGGACAAAGCCCGGCCAAAAGGCGGCAATCGTCGGCAGCCAGCATACGAGGATGATGAGCAGCGGCAGGAGGAAGGCATGCTTCTCGAAGACGAAGGAGCCGATCCGTCCGTACTTTCCTTCCGGCAGCCCGCCGTCCAACGCCGCGAATCCCGCCCGCGTCAGCAGATAGAAGAAGGGGATGAACCCCGCCGCGCGGACGAGCGTCATCAGGCACTGCGGCATATTCGAGAAAAGCGGCGCCATCGTCCCGCATTCCAGCCCGCATTCGCCGCAGATCAGACAGCCGCTGTAAATCACCGCGAGAATCAGCGCCGCGAGTGAGAACGGCCGTCCGTGAATCCGCTTCATCAGCGCGCGGATCACGAAGAAAAGCAGCGGGAACAGCAGAATCGCGTACGGGTAGACCCGCTCCCCGAACACCGGCAGGAAGGCGGAGAACTTCTCAAGCGCCGTCCCTTCCGGCATCCGCGAAGCAATCTCGGCCGTGTCCAAAATCTCAAACGGCATTCCGAACGCCAAAGCGGCGAAAAAGGCGAATAACAGGCTCAGCAATGTGTTCATAGAGGTAATTATACAAAAGAATCGGGTAAAATGAGAAAAGAGACAGGAAGGAGAGAGCGATGAAAACCATTCATGTGTCCGCGGCTGTGATCTGCGACGACCCGACGCGTCCCGAGAAAGTGTTCGCGACGGCCCGCGGTTACGGCGCGTACAAAGGGCAGTGGGAATTCCCCGGCGGGAAGATCGAACCCGGCGAGACCCCGGAACAGGCACTCGTCCGTGAGATTCGCGAAGAGCTGAACACCGAGATCCGCGTCGGCGAACACATCGCGACGGTCGAATGGGATTACCCGGAGTTTCACCTCACGATGGAGTGCTACCTCTGCGAAGTCCTCTCCGGCGCCCTGACATTGAAAGAAGCCGAGGCGGCGAAATGGCTGCCGAAATCCGGCCTATACTCCGTCCCCTGGCTCCCCGCGGACCGATCCGTCATCCCGGAGATTGAGAAACGAATGGGGACGAGCCCCGAACTCACCCCGCGGAATTCGGAAATGCCGTTATAATTAAAATTACAACCGAATCCACGGTGATGAATTGATATTTCCCACAGGAGGACTATGGACAATTACTTGTTTCACGGCAAACTGATCGATGTCGATGAAGCGATCGCGAACATCATTGATCTTGAAGCCGAACGCCAGAAGCGCAAGCTCATCATGATCGCCAGCGAATCCTTTGCCCCGGACGCGATTCGGGAATCACTCGGCTCCGTCTTTCAGAATGTTTACGCGGAAGGCTACCCGGATGAAGCGTCCCGCAAATACTCGGAAGAACGCATTCTGGATCTGGACTACATGCTCGGCAACTACCGCCGCAATTCCGACCCGCGCTATTATAAAGGCGTGGATTATGTGGATGTGCTCGAGCCGTTGGCCCGCCGGCGCTGCGCGGAGCTCTTCGCCCACGATGACATCACCGCGGACGACATTTACGTCAATGTGCAGCCGCTCTCCGGCGCTCCTGCGAACAACGCCGTCTATCACTTGATCAACCCCGGCGACACGGTCCTTGCCATGGACCTCATCCACGGCGGCCACCTGACTCACGGTTCACCGGCGAACCGCACCGGCCAGCTCTATAACATCGTGCATTACACCGTCGACCCGGAAACGGAAATGATCGACTATGATGAACTGCAGCGGCTCGCGCTCGAAGTCAAGCCGAAGCTCATCATCTGCGGTTATACCTCTTATCCCTACATCCCGGATTGGAAACGCTACCGTGAGATCGCGGACTCCGTCGGCGCGTACCTGCTGGCCGACATTGCCCACATCGCAGGGCTCGTTGCTGCCGGCGTGGTTGAATCCCCTGTCGGCATCGTCGACGTGGTCTCCTTCACCACCCACAAGACCCTGACCGGTCCGCGCGGCGCCTGTCTGCTGACCACGGACGCGAAGCTCGCGAAGCTGATTGACAAAGCCGTCTTCCCGGGCGAACAGGGCGGCCCGCACACGCAGGTGTTCGCGGCCCTCGCCACCATCTTCAAGATCGCGAAGACGCCCGAATACAAGGAATACCAGGCGCAGATCCTGAAGAACACCCAGGCCCTCGTTGCCGAGTTCAAGGCCCGCGGCCTGAAGGTTCCTTATCAGGGTTCCAACTCCCATATGCTCCTCCTGGACTGCAAAGCGGTCAAGGGTGAGGACGGCACGACGCTCTCCGGCGACCTGGCCGCCCGCGTGCTTGACATCTGCGGCATCGTCCTCAACCGCAACACCATCCCGGGCGACAAGTCCGCGATGAAAGCCAGCGGCATCCGTATGGGCACCGCCTGCGTCACCCAGATCGGCATGAAGGAAGACGACATGAAGGAGCTCGCCGACATCATCGCCGACGTTCTCTTCGCCTTCAAGCCCTACACCATGCCGGGCGTCAAAGCCCTGCTCCAGCGCGCCCGCGTGGACTTCGCCGTGGTGGAAGAGGCCAAGGTCCGCGTCCGCAAGCTCATTGAGAAGCACACCGCCCTCAACAACGATCCGAAGTACGGCTATCCGAACTTCTACTACATCGACGACGAAATCAAATCCGGCGCCCTGCGTATCGGCGGCGGGAATTACCGTGAGTTCGTCAACTACGCCTTCCTCAGCGACGCGGAAGCCCTCGCCGACGGTGAACAGCAGCCGACCGTCCTGGTTGCCAACGGTACCGAGATCCCCGGTACCCTGCTGGCACTGGAAGACGCCTATCAATTCTCCTGCGACCCGAAGGACGCCCCCATCGCGGCCGCTTGGCTGCGCGCTCTGTCCGACGGCTACGCCGCGTTCGACTGCGACCTCCGCAAACGCCTGCCGGGGCCGATCTCCGTCACCGAATGCGAAAAGAAGGAAGGCAAGCCCTCCTCCGCGAAGCAGTTCACGAAGGTCTATTCCGTCGGGATGAAAGCCGACGAAGGCGCTCCGCTGCCGGAATTCGACTTCTCCGCTTACGATGAGGATGAGAACGCGCCGATTAAGCGCACCCCGCTCTATGAGACCCACAAAGCCCTCGGCGCCAAGATGGTTCCGTTCGCGGGCTGGGACATGCCGGTCTGGTACACCTCCATCAAGGAAGAGCACAACGCCTGCCGTAAAGCCGGCGGCCTGTTCGACGTCTCCCATATGGGCGTTTATGAAGCCAACGGCAAGGATTCCGTCGTCTTCCTCAACAGCGTCTGCGCCAACGACATCAGCGTTCTGAAAGTCGGCGACACCATCTACACGCACCTGCTGGACCAGGACGCGAACGTCATCGACGACTTGATTGTCTACCGTCTGGAAGAGGAGAAATATCTCATCGTCGTCAACGCTTCCAACGATGACAAGGATTGGGCATGGATGAACGCCGTCCGTGAAGGCACTGTCCTCGTCGACCGTGACCGTCCGTCCGCCCGCGCGTTCGGACGCAATGTCAAGCTCGAGAACCTGCGCGACCCCAAGGCGGGGGACCGCATGCGCGTCGACCTTGCCCTGCAGGGCCGCGTCTCGATTGATGTCCTCATGAAACTCGGCTGCAGCGATGAAGACGCCGCCAAGATCAAGAACCTGAAGAAGGGCTGCGTCACGCACGCCGTTGTCGGCGGGTATGACCTCTACCTCGCGCGCACCGGCTACACCGGCGAGAAGATCTCCTTCGAGCTCTTCGTGCACCCGGAGAAGCTGCCGTCCCTGTGGAACGCCCTGCTTGAAGCCGGCGAACCGCTTGGGCTGAAGCCCTGCGGCCTCGGCGCCCGCGACAGCCTGCGCACCGAAGCCGGTCTGCCGCTCTACGGTCACGAGATGGCAGGCGACATGGGCATCAAGGTCAACGAAGCCGGCTTCGCCTCCTCCGTCAAGACCTTCAAGTGCTGGTTCATCGGCCGCACCGCGTACCGCAAGGATGAAGCCGCCCAGAAGCTCATCTCCGTCCGCTGGAGCTTCAACGACGCCGTCGTCCGCATGGCTCACCACGGCGACCCCGTTCTCGACGCCAAGGGCAAGACCATCGGCCGCGTCACCAGCTGCGCCATGGACACCGAAGGCCGCGTCACCGGTCT
The DNA here is from genome assembly GCA_963643375.1 of Flexilinea sp. Lineage (GTDB taxonomy): Bacteria > Chloroflexota > Anaerolineae > Anaerolineales > Anaerolineaceae > Flexilinea. Next base: position 7,275 of record CAVIKW010000097.1, read on the forward strand.
CGCGCTCATCGACCGCACCTGCAACGCCGAAGGCACGCCGATCTACATTTACCAGAACGCCGAGAAGGCCAAGCTGAAGGCCCCGTCCGAATTGAAATTCGGCGAGAAGACCGTCCAGCCCTCCGCCGCGACGATCCTCAGCCGCTTCCCGAAGCTGGCGTAAACAATACACAACGAACAAAGAGGCTGCCGCGAATACGGCAGCCTCTTTTTATCGTCGCGCGACATTCGAAGGTACACTTCAACAATCGGGCGCTTATACCTTCCCCTATGAGGGGAAGGGGGACCGCTTCGCGGTGGATGAGGT
>CAVIKW010000098.1:0-7567 GCA_963643375.1 Flexilinea sp.
CATAAGTCGGGGAAAATGGATAATAATTGGTGACATTTCAGCGCAAACCGCTCCGCGACAGTGGAGCGGTCTGCATTTTCACCTCATCCACCGCGGAGCGGTCCCCCTTCCCCTCGAGGGGAAGGACTTAACGCGCGGCCTAAGAGGAGTGTGACCTCCAATTGCGGACGCGTTTTTACTCTTCCTGCAGCTTGCCGATCAACTCAACCATCGCCGCGACGTTATTGAAATTCTCCGGCAGCAGGTCGTCGACGTTGATCTCAACATCGAAGGCGTCGTTCAGCTCCCCGACGATCGAAATAATATCAAACGAATCCAACACGCCGTTATCAATCAACGCCGTCTCGTTCTCAAAATCCACATCCGAGCGGATCTCTTTCAAAATCTTCAAAATCTGTTCGCGCATGGCAATCTTTCCTTTGTTCTGTATTTTCCTCATTATATCATGTAACGAAATCGCAAATTAGTTCTAAATACACCCTTGACAAATATTCTAAAATCTGTAAAATAGAACATATAACTTAGAACGACATAGAACGCGGAGGGGTTATGAGAAAAATGCAGGTCATCGTGGAGTCCGACGGAAACGAATTCATGGCGCACGTGAACTCCTTCTTCGCCAAACTCGAGAAAATGAATTATGTCGTCGTCAAGACCGACTATACCAAAGGCAGCATCGGCAACTATGTCGCCTTCATTGATTACGAGAGCAAGCCCCTCCCGGTGAAGCTCACCCGCCAACACTCCCACGCCTACGCTTGGGAATCCGGACTTTAGAACAGAGAAAGAAGGAAAATACCATGATGATCATTTCAGCCGCTTCCGGAGTACTTGCCTTTTTGAACACGGCGCGGGCCGTGGAGAAGAATTACGGCGGGCGTTGGGCGCACAGTGACAGCGACGCCGCCGGCAATGAAGTCCGCGCGATCGTCTGCGCGGTGATCATGCTGCTCTCCGCCGCGGTTTCTATTCTGTAGCTCGTCCGCGGATACCATTCGAGAACACGGATAATCCCCGCTCTCTCTCCGTTTTCCCGGGGCTTATCCATTGTGTCGGACTTACAAGTCATAGACAATTGCCTCCTTGTTTTCCATTGTACAAGAGACTGCCGTAACCGAATTGCGGCAGCCTCGCGGTTTAAAAGAGAGTGGAGTGTGGAGAGTGGAGAGTGGAGTTGACGCTTCGCGAAGGGGAGCGGGTGTGCAGGTCACCTCATCCACCGCTAACGCGGTCCCCCTTCCCCTCGAGGGGAAGGCTTAAGCGCGGTCTAAGTTAAGGCTTGTCTCCCATTGTTGATTGCCTTGATTAATGTTATCCGGTCTCTGGTCTCTGGTCTCTGCCGCGCAGCGGCCCACTTTCTGACGAAACTCTAACTCGAACGGAGGTCCGCACCGGCCGTTTCATGCTATAATGAAAGAATTCAAATTGTGCAACCCCACACAGCAAGGAACGTACGATGCTGATCAATTATTCCAAACAACAAAAAGAAACAACCAAGAAGGTTCGGGATCTCCTCACCGAGCTGCTGGCATGCGCTTCGTCGACGAATATGGACGAGGAGCAGCTCGCGATGCTCAAGGAGACGCTGCAGGCGCTCGAGGACAGCTTCCTCGTGGTCGTCGTCGGCGAATTCAACGGCGGCAAGAGCTCATTCATCAACGCACTGCTGAACACGGATAAGCTCGCGGTGGGCGTCACTCCGACGACCGCGCAGATCAATTTGATCCGCTTCGGCGAGCAGGAATCCTCTTCGCCGATTGAGAAATGGGGGCTGCTGCTGCAGCTGCCGGTTCCCCTGCTCGAATCCATGACCTTCGTCGACACGCCGGGCACGAATGCCGTGCTCCGCGAACACGAGGTGCTGACGAAATGGTTCCTGCCGCGCGCCGACATGGTGATGTTCCTGACCTCGGCGGACCGTCCCTTCTCCGAGAGCGAACGTCAGTTCCTCGCGGCGATCAAGGAATGGGGCAAGAACGCCGTGATCCTTGTCAACAAAATGGACCTCCTCGAATCCGACGAGGAGAAGGCGAAGGTCGTCAGCTTCGTCAAGGAGAACGCCGCCGCGTTGATCGGGCAGGAAGTCCCCGTGCTGCCGATCAGCTCCCGCACCGCGAAGAAAGCCCGCGACGCCATGTCCGAGGAACTGTGGAAGGAGAGCGGATTCGCCGACCTCGAACGGTTCATTCAGGACCGCATGGACGAACGCGCCCGCTTCCAAATGAAAATGCAGTCCGCGCTCGGCATTGCCGCCAAGGTTGAGACCGAGGCCGAGACCCGCGTGCGGAATGAGCTTGCCTTCTACGAAGAGGACCGCAAGTTAGCGGAGTCCATCAGCGGACAGGTCAGCCTCTACCGCGAGGACATGATGAAAGAGATCAACCGCTCGATGAAGGAGATTCATTCCATCTTCACCGAGATCAAGAGCCGCGGCCACGATTACTTTGAGGAGCTGTTCGTCCTCAAGAACCTGCCGAACCTCCTCAAGAAGGACAAGAACCAAGTCAAATTCCAGGAAGACGTCCTGAAGAACCTGCCGATCGAGGTTGAACGCAAGACCACCGAGATGGTGGAGAGCATCGGCACCCAGGAACAGCGGATGGTGCAGTCGATCCGCCTGCAGATTCAGTCGCGGAACTCGCAGTTCCCGGACGTCGATATGCCGGAGAAAGTCATGGACGAGCGGGCGAAGCTGCTGAAGCGGATGCAGAACTCCATCGACTCCATGCTCGCGAAGATCGAATCCGACATTGCCATGGACATCGGCATGAAGCACGCGCAGTCCGCGGTCACCGCCGGGCTCGCGATTGAAGTTTCCGCCATCGGCATCGGCGCGGCCTTGACCGCCGTCGCCACCACCGTCGCGACCGACCTCCTCGGCATCGTCGCCGCCTTCTGGGTCGGCATCGCCGGCTTCCTCGTCCTGCCTTACTACAAGAAGAAGGCGCAGAAGGAATTCGACGAGAAGATCAGCGAGATCGACACCAAGCTCGTGGATTCCCTCCGCGGTGAGTTCGTCAATGAAGTCAACGCCCAGGCCGAGGAAATGAACAACGCCGCGCGGCCGTTCGGGCGTTTCGTGGAGACTTCTATCGGCAAGTCTCAGGAACAGCTGGAGAAGCTGACCGAGATTCGCGGGCAGATCAAAGAATATCAAAGTAAATTGGAGTAAAACACTTCGTGTCGGTTGTTGATGACATTAAAAACCAGGTCGATATCGTCGATATCGTTTCCGAAACGGTGAAGCTGCGCCGGACGGGGAAGAACTACATCGGTTTCTGCCCCTTCCATGAGAACACGCACACACCGGCTTTCGTCGTGTTCCCGGATTCCGGGACCTGGCGCTGCTTCGGGCAGTGCGGCGAAGGCGGGGATGTCTTCAACTACGTGATGAAGCGCGACGGCTGCGACTTCCAAACCGCGTTGGAGATGCTCGCGAAGAAGGCGGGCGTCGAGCTCACGCCTTACAACAAGGAAGACGAAGCGCCGCGCCAAGAGAAGGAACGCCTTTTCGACCTCATGAATGAGGCAGTCGATTACTTTCACAGCAATCTCACCCAGCACCCCGCCGGGAAGCCGGCCATGGCGTTCCTGACGGACAAACGAGGATTGAAACCCGAGACCATCGAGAAGTTCCGCCTCGGCTACGCCCTCGCCTCATGGGACGGGCTGACCCAGCACCTGCTCGCGAAGGGCTACACCCGCCAGGAGTTGATTGACACCGGCGTCGTCAGCGAACAGCGCGACGACAAGGGCGAGGTCATCCCCAACGGACGCATCTTCGACCGCTTCCGCAACCGCGTCATGATCCCCATCGCGGACTCGCGCGGCCGGTTCATTGCCTTCGGCGCCCGCATTCTGGACCCGAACGACTCCCCGAAATTCCTGAACTCCCCGCAGACGAAGCTCTTCGACAAGGGGCGGACGCTGTTCGCCATCAACGACGCGCGTCCCGCCATCCGCGAGAAGGATCAAGTCGTGCTGGTGGAAGGCTACATGGACGTCATCGTCCTGCATCAAGAGGGATTCAAGAACACCATCTGCCCGATGGGTACGGCGCTGACCGACTTCCAAGCCAAGCAGCTCACCCGCCAGACGAAGCACATCGTCCTCGCGCTGGACGGCGACCCCGCGGGCGAACACGCGGCGGTGCGGGATATTGACGTCATCCGCGAAGCCTCCGCGGGCATGTCCGCCGAGGAAGAAAGCCAGGCCCTGCTGCGGCAGGAGAGCCGGTTGAATGTCGACATCCGCGTCGCCACCATCCCCGACGGCATGGATCCCGACGAGGTGGTGCTGCGCGATCACGCCGAATGGCAGGCCCTCCTCGACTCCGCGAAGCCGATTGTCATCCACATGATGGACGTGGTTTCCAAGGGCAAGGACCTCAATGACGCCAAGGTGAAGTCCGAAATCGCGGCGCAGATCATGCCGCTGATCAAGGAAGTCCCGAACGCCATCGAACGCGAAACCTACCGCCAGCAGCTGGCGCGCCACCTTGACGTGGACGTCTCGCTGCTGACCTACAGCGGCACAGTCGGGAGTGGATCCGGCAGCCGGCAGAAGGCGGCCTTTCCCGCCAAGCCGAAGTTGAAGACGCGGAACACATCGCTGATTTTTGACCCGAAGGACAGTTTTTACAACAAGGAAAACGAGATCCTCCGCTGCCTTTATCTTTACTATGAGACCCCGGGCGCCCTGGCGGACATTGACCGCAAGCTCCGCCATTTCAAGCTGGAACCGCTGAGCCCGGCGGATTTCATGCAATCCGACCTGCATGAAATCGCCTCGATTTACTTCCGCGCCCTCGACCAGGATGAAGAGCTGGACACCCGCGCTTACATCGAGAAGACCGTCCCGGATTCCGTCCGCGACGCCTTCGAGGTCCTGAAAAACCGCAAACTCGACCCCGCGGTGGAGATGCCGGAATTGAATGAAGAGATCATCCGTTCCGTGGCCTTCATGCGCCGGGAGAAGAAAGAGTACGACAAAACCGAGCTGCAGTCGCTGCTCGAAGACAGAGAGACATCGGCGGAAAGCCTCCGCGAATATGAGACGATGCTGAACCACGCGCTGGAAGAACGCCGGCTGCTGGATATGCTCATTGAGGATGTCAACCTGGTTGATTTTAAGAACGGGAAGCCGCTATGACAACAGATGACGATGAAGTTTTCGAACAGAACTCGGAAGTGATGGATGAGATGGGCGAGCCGCTCGCGGAGCGGGACTACGCCCCGGAAGGGGATGACGACCCGGTGAATCTCTACCTGCGGGAGATCGGCGACATTGAGCTCCTGAACGCGGAGAGTGAATTCCGTCTGGCGGTCTGCATCCGCGCGGGGAAACTCGCCGACCCTTATCTTGACAACAGCGACGCCGAAAACGGCCTCCGTCTGTATGAAGCCTTTGCCGATCAATGGATGAAGTACACGGCGAAGCTTGCCGCCTATAACGAATCTCACGGCACCGACGAGCCGCGGATCGACCTCGGCATCCTGCTCCACGAAGCGCGTTCGCTCTTCACGGATGCCATCCCCGACTCCACATCGGAGCTCTACAAGTACATGCGTCTCGATCGGGATGACCGCTCCGCCGAATGGCAGAAGCTGTCATCCGACCTCTTCGACGCCTTCCTCTGCCTGTGCCTGATCCCGGACTGTATGAAGGACGAGATTGACGCGTATCGCAAGGAACACGGCGGTGAACTGCCGGAGAAGGCCGCGCCCTGCTCGGCGGAGACCGTCCGCGGGCATCTGGCCGCCGTTCAGGCGCGGGCCGGTTCCGCGGAACAGGCATTCATCCGCGCGAATCTGAAGCTGGTGTTCAGCATTGCCAAGAAATATCAGGGCCGCGGTTCGTCCTTCTCGGACCTCATTCAGGAAGGCAACCTCGGTCTGCTCCACGCGGTGGAGAAATTCGACCCGCGCCTCGGCTACCGATTCAGTACCTACGCCACGTGGTGGATTCGTCAGGCCATCACCCGGTCGCTTGCCGAACAGGCGGGCTTCATCCGCATTCCGCCGCACACCTTCGAGACGGTGATGAAGCTGCAGCGCCTCAAGAACGACATGGAGCAGCGCCTCGGCCGTGAGCCGTCTTCGGAAGAAGTCGCGGTGGAGGCCGGCATGCTGGAACAGGCGGACCGCGACGCGCTGGAACAGTGCCGCGCGGAAGGGAAATCCCCGAACGGCGCGCTGGCTTCGCGTCTGCATACGGCCGGGAACAAGGTGACGGAGCTGCTCCGCACGGTCGAGAACCCGATCTCGCTGGAGACCCCGGACGAGAACAATGAAGATGAAGACACCGGCGCGGGCGAACGCCTTGCCAAGGATGATTCCGCCCTGCAGCCGAGCGACGAGACCGAGAAACAGCTGCTCAAGGAACAGATTGAGTACGCCATGAGCCGGCAGCTGAACGAGCGGGAGCGCCGCGTTCTCGAGCTGCGTTACGGCCTGAATGACGGCGAGGAAATGACCCTCGAGGAGATCAGCAAGCTCTTCGGCCTGACCAAGGAGCGCATCCGCCAGATTGAGGCGCGGGCGCTGCGGAAGCTGCGCGCGCCGAACTCCAGACAGCAGCTCAAGGATTATTTCGAATGATCGACTACCGCCGGAACCTCCACGACACGGCGCCGGGTTTCCCCTTCATTGAGATCAGCCCGCTGGCATTGCTGACCGATCCGCAGGGGAACATCCTGCTCGCCCGCGACAAAGACGACGGATATTGGCGTCTGCCGGGCGGCTGGCTGAGTCCCAACGAGACGGTGCAGGAATGCCTGCAGCGCTCGGTGCTCAGCAATTGCTCCATTCTGCTGGAGACCTGCTGCCTGATGAAAGTCTTCTCCGGCGCCGACCTGAATTACGTCACGGAGGACACGGCCCGCGTCTCGCCGGTGTATATGCTCTTCTTCCCGAAACGGATCCGCGGCTCCCTGAGGACGAAACCCAGAGACGGCTCCGAGATCCGCTTCTTCGCCCCGTGGAATATCCCGATGGATCAGGTTTTCCCTCCCATGCAGCGGGTCGCGCGCTACTACATTGACAACTTCTCCGACCTCCCCGTTGCCCAAGCCCTCGACTGGGATCGGTATCCGGATTTGATGGAGTAAAGAAGTGAGGAGTGAGAAGTGAGGTTAAGAGACCGGAGACCAGAGACCGGATAACATAGATCGAGGAGCGTTCGACAAGCGAACACCCATTTCCCTTAAGCCGCGTATTTGCCGCTTTGCGTGCGGAGCGGGTGCTTGCGTGTCGAGCGGGTGCACCTCATCCACCGCAAGCGGTCCCCCTTCCCCTCGAGGGGAAGGCAGATACGCGCTCATTAATTGGGGCGAGTCTCCGCATATCGGGCGCCAACTCCACTCTTCACTCTCCACTCTCCACTCTCCACTCTGTCTATCCGGGGAAGGGGGACCACGTTAGTGGTGGATGAGGTGAATTGCAGACCCGCTCCCCACGCGGAGCGTTCATCCAAATAAAACAACAAGGCTGCCGTTCATCGGCAGCCTCGTTGTTTATTCTGTTGTGTATTCTACTTCCTTCTCTCAATCAACTCCGCGAGCTGCTCG
>CAVIKW010000099.1:0-7507 GCA_963643375.1 Flexilinea sp.
ACATCGACAGCCAATACAAAAACCGCTTCGACCAAACCGACGCCGACGGCCTGACGGCCTTTGTGCAGGTGCTGGAGAAGAATTGTAACTGGCGCGACTTTAAGATCGGATAGAATTTAGTGACCGAAGACCGGGAATTAGTGATCAAGAGACCAGAGACCAGAGACCGGATAACATAATTGGGGCGGGCTTTCAAGTGCCCGGCGTTGCTTCAAATTACGGACATTCGCTGTTGCAATTCGTGCCGATTAACGTTATCCGGTCTCTGGTCACTGGTCTCTGGTCACTCTTTCTCCCAAAATCACAAATTTCCCAAATTCCCTTTACAAATCCGCGGAGCGTGCTAAAATAGAAACTGTTCAAGAGATGGGGCATCGTCTAATGGCAGGACAACAGACTCTGAATCTGCATGTAGAGGTTCGACTCCTTTTGCCCCAGCAATCACAGAAGAGTGGAGAGCGAAGAGAACTCCCCACTTTTTTTGTGTAATACAGTGAGCTGCAGGAACCGGAGTGCGGCATTCGCGATCCCGAATTATGAATGCCGAGCGGATGCACCTCATCCACCGCAAGCGGGCTTAAGCCTTCCCCTTTGAGGGGAAGGGGGACCACGTTAGTGGTGGATGAGGTCAAGGCTGCGTCAGCAGCCGCCCCTCGAGGGGAAGGCAGATAACGCTCCGCGTGGGGCAGGTGACTTCGAGTGTCGAGCGCGTAACTCCTCACTCCTAACTCCACACTCCTCACTGTCTTTTTTCGGGGATGTTCCGGTCTCGACGGGGGAGGCTGGTCCCGGATTGCGAGCCGAGAGGTGCCGATCTCGTAAAATCAGCGCAAACAATCAAGTGCCAACAATCGCACTTCCTACGCTGCTCTTCCGCTCGCTGCCTAAGCGAACGCGGTTCAGCCGCAACTGACCTCTTCAGGTCACGTCCACCCGCATCGCCTCTCCGACCGATCGCGGGATTGGGCGTCACAAAGCCGGAGTGCTGCCCGCGGCGCCGTGACGCGGAGCAAAAGAGGACTTTCGGGTCTGAACGGATCGCTTCGACAGGGTTTTGTCTTTTTCTCCCTTGAGAGGCTAAATCAATAAATCGACTACGCTCGTAGTATATCCGAGGGTCGAATCTTTCGGACGCGGGTTCGACTCCCGCCATCTCCACCTTTTTAGTGAGGAGTTAGGAGTGAGGAATTAGGAGTTATCCTAACCCTCGCTCCCGACTCCTCTCCTTATTTAAGTGCGGGCGGAAAATTGGAGCGGGCTTTCAAGCGTTCGGCTCTGTTTGAAAAATTGGGGTGCAAATTCACCTTGAAAAACGTGGATTTGCACCCCAATTTGTATTTAGCCGGTCGGTGCACCTCATCCACCGCGAAGCGGTCCCCCTTCCCCTCATAGGGGAAGGCAGGAGCGCGGTCGAAGGGGAGCGAGGCTGCGAATGTCGGGCGTTTTTGACTTCACTCTTCACTCCGTCTTTTCAACTCCTCACTGCAATGTCCGTTACTATCGTTATGACATTTATTTGACATAGGTCACTTTCTCCCGCAATATTGTGATTGGTTTCACCATTGCTCGTAAATTACGGTAAAATTATGTTTGGACAATTAATATCATGGCTCTTGTTTTATACATCGGGAAGTCAGGAACCCGTTGAATCCGGGGCCGTGGAAGTTGCCCATCGTTGAATCGGGAAAAAAGGAGAAAGAGTAACCCTAATGTTAGACGCATCCTATTATGAGAAAGCGGATGAGATCATTGCAGAGTACGGTAAGGAACCGAAGTCCCTTATCCCTATTATGCAGGATATTCAGGCCGTCTACCGCTACCTGCCGGGCGAACTGCTGACCTACGTCGCGAAGGAAATCGGGATCACCGAAGCCAAAGCGTACAGCGTCGCCACTTTCTATGAGAACTTCTCATTCGAGCCGAAAGGCAAGTACGTCATCAAGATTTGTGACGGCACCGCCTGCCATGTCCGCGGGGCTTCTCCCGTTATGGACGCGTTCCGTCAAGCTCTCGGTCTGACCGGAAAGAAGAGCACTACCGACGATATGCTGTTCTCCCTTGAAATCGTCTCCTGTCTGGGCGCCTGCGGTTTGGCCCCGACTGCCATGGTTAATGAAGATGTTTACCCGAAGATGACCCCCGAAAAGGCGGTTGCTTTGGTGAAAGAACTGCGGGAGAAGGAAGCATGAAAATCAATACTCGTGAAGAATTAATTACCGAGATCGCCAACGCGAAGGCCGCCGTGGCGGCTGCCGACTGCCGTATCCTTGTCTGCTCCGGTTCCGGCTGTATCGCTTCCGGTTCCGCGAAAGTCTACGCCGAATTCCAGCGGATCGCGAAGGACGTCCCCGGTTTGACTGTTGAATTCAGCCGACATGAAGTCGGCGCTCACGCCGCGGAACACGTTGAGGGCTGCAAGCACCTCGCCGTCAAGAAGACCGGCTGCCGCGGTATCTGCGAACTCGGTCCGTTGGTCCGTGTTCAGATGGGCGACCGTACCATCCAGTACATCCATGTGCATGATGTCGACGTTGAAGAAATTTTCAACGAAACCGTCCTGAACGGCAGAGTTGTCGACCGTCTCCTTTACAAACAGGACGGCAAGACCTACGAAGAGCCGGAAACCATCCCGTTCCTCGCGAAGCAGACCCGCGTTGTCCTCGGCAACTGCGGCCGTTTCGATGCCGAATCCTTTGACGAGTTCCTCGCCTCCGGCGGCTTCACCGGCCTGCAGAAGGCACTCTTTGAAATGACCCCGGCGGAAGTGATTGACACCGTCGATAAGTCCGGCCTCCGCGGCCGCGGCGGCGGCGGTTTCCCGACCGGCAAGAAATGGTCTCAGGTTGCCCGCCAGCCCGAAAAAGTCCGCTATATCGTCTGCAACGGCGATGAAGGCGACCCGGGCGCGTTCATGGACCGCTCCGTCATGGAAGGCGACCCCTATAAGCTTATCGAAGGTATGATGATCGCCGGGTATGCTGTGGGCGCCGAAAACGGTTATATCTACGTCCGCGCCGAATATCCGCAGGCTGTTACCCGTCTGCGTCTGGCGATGCATGACCTCGAATCCGTCGGTCTGCTCGGCGACAACATTCTCGGCACCGGCTTCAACTTCCGCCTGCACCTCAATCGCGGCGCCGGCGCGTTCGTCTGCGGTGAAGGTTCCGCGTTGACCGCCTCCATCGAAGGCAACCGCGGTATGCCCCGCGTCAAGCCTCCGCGCACCGTTGAAAAGGGTCTGTGGGAAAAGCCGACCGTCCTCAACAACGTCGAGACCTACGCCAACGTTCCCGAAATCATTATCCACGGCTGGGAATGGTTCAAGAATATCGGCACCGATACCTCCGCGGGCACCAAAGTCTTCTCCCTCACCGGCTCCATTCAGCACACCGGCTTGATTGAAGTCCCGATGGGCACCACCCTGCGCGAGATCATCTTCGATATCGGCGGCGGTCTGAAAAACAACGCCCCCTTCAAGGCTGTCCAGACGGGCGGTCCTTCCGGCGGCTGCCGTCTGACCAACGAATACCTCGACGTTCCGCTTGATTTCGAAACCGTCAAGAAGTACGGCACCATCATCGGCTCCGGCGGTTTGGTTGTCATGGACGAGAACACCTGCATGGTCGAAGTCGCCCGCTTCTTCATGAGCTTCACCCAGCGCGAATCCTGCGGTAAATGCACCCCGTGCCGTGAAGGTACCAAACGCATGCTCGAGATCCTTGAGAAGATCGTCGCCGGCAACGGCACCCTCGAAGACCTTGCCATGCTTGAGAACCTCGCTCATATGGTTCAGACCATGTCCCTCTGCGGCCTCGGTAAATCCGCCCCGCTCCCGGTCCTGTCCACGCTGCACACATTCCGCGATGAGTATATCGAGCACATCGTTGAGCACAAATGCCGCGCCCACGTCTGCAAGTCCATGCGCAAGTTTGTAATCAACGCGGATCTCTGCAAAGGCTGCACCAAGTGCGCCCGGAACTGTCCGGTCAACGCCATCACCGGCAAAGTCAAGGAACCGCATGTCATTGATCAGGCCAAATGTATCAAGTGCGGTACCTGCGCCGAGAACTGCGCGTTCCACGCGATCGATGTTGAGTATTAATGGAGGTGCGCCATGGGATTCATGACTGTAGATGGAATTAAAGTAGAATTTACCAACGAAAAGAACGTCCTCGCCGTGATCCGCAAGGCCGGCATCGACGTCCCGACTCTGTGCTACAAGAAAGACCTGCCGACATTCGGCGGCTGCCGCCTCTGTGTGGTGGAAGATGACCGCGGCAAAGTTTTCGCCTCCTGCTCCGAAGAGCCCCGCGACGGTATGGTGATCTTCACCAACACCGAACGCCTGCGCGTTTATCGCCGCATGGTTCTCGAACTGCTGCTCACCGTTCATAACCGTGACTGCACGTTCTGCGAATCCAGCGGCAATTGCCGCCTCCAGTCCCTGGCGGCCCGCTACGGTGTCCGCACCGTGCCGTTCAAGAACTACAAAGCGCCCGAACCGCCGGACATGAGCTCTCCGTCCATTATCCGCGACCAGAGCAAGTGCATCCTCTGCGGCAACTGCGTCCGCGTCTGTGCCGAACATCAGGGCGTCGGCGCCATTGACTTCATCCACCGCGGTTCCGAAGCCACGGTCGGCATTCCTTTCGGCAAGAAGCTCGCCGAGACCAACTGTGTCAACTGCGGTCAGTGCCGCGTGTACTGCCCGGTCGGCGCTGTTGCCATTCATGAGAATAAGGACGAAGTCTTCACCCTGCTCACCGACCCGAAGATCCGCGTCGTTGCCCAGATCGCCCCGGCGGTCCGCGTTGCTGTCGGCGACTGCTTCGGCGAGAAGAACGGCGTCAGCGTCATGGGTAAGCTCGTCAACGCCCTGCACCGCATGGGCTTCGAGGAAGTCTACGATACCGCCTTCGCGGCCGACCTTACTATTATGGAAGAGTCCGCGGAGTTCATCAACCGTGTCCAGAACGGCGGCAAACTCCCGCTGCTGACCTCCTGCTGCCCGGCTTGGGTCAAATTCGTCGGCGACCAGTACCCGGATTTCATTGACAACGTCTCCACCTGCCGCTCTCCGGAAGGCATGATGTCCGCCGTTGTCAAAGAATACTACCGCGACCCCGCCAACAATAAAGACGGCCGCAAGACCGTGATGGTCTCCATCATGCCCTGCACGGCGAAGAAGATGGAAATCAACCGCCCCAACAGCTACACCGACGGCGAGAAGGACACCGACTACGTCCTGACCACCACCGAAATCGTTGAGATGATCAAGGCCTCCGGTCTGTACTGGTATGACCTCACCGAAGACGCGCCCGACATTCCGTTCGGCCTCGCTTCCGGCGGCGGTGTCATCTTCGGCGCCTCCGGCGGTGTTACCGAAGCCGTCCTCCGCCGCCTCGTTGACGGCAACGACCAGACAGTTCTGGACAGCATCGCCAACAGCGGCGTCCGCGAAGACAGCTTCGTCCGCGAATTCTCCATCCCGTACAACGGCATGACGGTCAATATCTGCGTCGCCAGCGGCTTGGGTGAAGCGCACAAGATCCTCAAGCAGGTCCGCAGCGGTGAGAAGAATTACCACCTCATCGAGATCATGGCCTGCCAGGGCGGCTGCGTCAACGGCGGCGGTCAGCCGAAGTTGAACGAATTCCAGAGCTACAAGTCCCGCACGAAGGGTATTTACACCGCGGACAAGGCTTGCGTGGTCAAGAAGAGCAACGAAAACCCGGCGATCTATCAGCTGTACGACGGCGTGATCAAGGGCAAGGAACACAAACTCCTGCACAACCACGAATTCTGCGCGAAATAATCAAAAACAAAATCCCCGATATCCAGACTCCGGTATCGGGGATTTTGTATTTAAGAGTGGAGAGTGGAATCAAGAGACCAGAGACCAGAAAGAAGAGACCAGAGACCAGAGACCAGATAACGTTAATCGGCACGAATTTCAATCGGAAAAGCCAATAAATTATAGCAGCGCCGGGCAATTGAAGGCCCGCTCCAATTACGTTATCTGGTCTCTGGTCTCTTCTTCTCACTCTCAACAAAAAAGACCGCCCAAACGGACGGTCTTATTTTGTCGTAGACGCTGAATTATTTTTCAGTCTTAGCCAGAGTACGAATGCACTTAGCGCAGAGGACCTTTTTCACGAGCTTGCCGTTCTCGAGAACGGTGACACGCTGAAGGTTCGGCTTGAAAGCCCGGTTCGTCGTGCGCTGTGAAAAGCTCTTCGCGTGCCCGAAGGTCGTCGCTTTACCGCATGCTTCACATTTTGCCATATTGATCAGTTCCTTTCGTATCTTTGGTCAGCCTTGTTGGAGCTGCAAATTATTTCTCTTTTGGTTTTCTACCCAACAGTAAATTATTTTACCACAATATCGGGAAATCCCCGCGGATTGATGCCAAATCCACGGAAATTCATGATAACGAATCTTCCGCTATTCCCAAACAGTCTTATTATAAACCCAAAATTGAATTATACTTATGAAAAAAGAAAAATGCGGACGCGCGATTCGTTCCGTGTCCGAATCGGAGAAATAATATGTCACGAACAGGAAATTTGAAAGGCATTGTCGCCCTCGCGGCAGCGGGAGCCGGCGTTATGCTTGCCGCCGGAACCGTGGTCTATAACTACTCAATCAACCGCAGCCGAAAATATTTGTTCGGCCCTTACAAGAAGACGAAGCTCGCCATCGGCGCCGGCGAATTCATGCGCGCCGACCTTTCCGAGGAAACCGTCTCTTGGGCGGAAAAGACTGCCATCTCCCAACGGAAGACGACCGCCTTTGACGGCATCTCATTGAACGCTTACGCCTTCGAACAGAAGAAGGAAGGCCACCGCTGGCTGATCGCTGTTCACGGATACGGACAGGCGCCCGCGGCGATGTTCAACGTCGCCAAGCCCTTCTATGAAGCCGGGTTCAATGTCCTCATCCCCGAATGCCGCGGCACCGGTCATTCCGGCGGCGACTTCTACGGCCTCGGCTGGGTGGACCGCACGGATGTCATCCGCTGGTGTTATTCCATCATCGCCGAAGACCCGAGCGCGGAATTCGTGCTCTACGGCGTGTCTACCGGCGCGGATGCCGTGCTGATGGCAAGCGGTGAGGAGAGCCTCCCGACGAATGTCCGCTGCGTCATCGCCGACAGTGCCTATTCCAAGCTGACCGACCTCAGCAATCACCTGATGAAGCGCCAGAATCTGCCCGCCGGGCCGCTGACCTTCTCGACCAGCATTATCTCCACCTTCATGGCCGGCTACTCCTTCGCGGACGCCTCCGCCGTCAACCAGGTGGCGAAGTCCAAGACCCCGACCCTCTTCATTCACGGCGGTGTTGATGAATACTGCCCGGTGGAGATGGCGTACGAGCTCTACGAAGCCGCTTCCTGCCCGAAGGACCTCTTGATCGTCTCCGACGCCGACCACGGCTATGCCATGTTCGCCGACTATAACGGCTACTGGAGCCGCGTCTGGCAGTTCATCGACCGCTACGCTCCCTC
>CAVIKW010000100.1:0-2844 GCA_963643375.1 Flexilinea sp.
AACTGTGTCTCAAGTCCGCTTACTCTTAATATTTCGGCCATATTCCTGTTTCCTTCAATCGGTTGAAATTTCCATGAAAAGCAATAGGATAAGAAAATTATATCATTATATTACGCGGGTCGAGCCAAAACATACATTTTTCCGTCTCACGGAGGGTACGGCCCGCGTAATCCATCAGAACCAGCCTAAGAGCGGATCTTCCAGCTTCAGGTCGGCAAGGGTCAGGCCGTAGCCGGATTTGCGGATGTGCTCGGAGAGCTTATACGCGCTGAAACGCTTGCCGCTGATGCCGCCGTCCGCGGGGCGCTGCAGACCCAAGTAGACGAAGGCTTCCGTGTACTCGATGGGGTCCGTGTAAACAGCGCGTTCGGCTTCGGACATGGCGTCCCACATTTTCTGTGTGATGCTGGTGGCCTTGATGCGGTGTTCCAAGCTGCCCGGGGTGATGGTGTTGACGGCGATATTGCGCGGCTCAAGCTCAATGGCAATGGACTTCGTGAAGCCCTCGATGGCGTGCTTCGCGGCGCAGTAAATGGATTCGTTCTCGTAGCCGTTGATACCGGAGTTGGACGAGACATTGATAATGCTGCCGCCGCCCTGCTTCTTCATAATCTCGATGACCTGTTTGCAAATGAAAATATAGGCGCGGAGGTTGATATTCAGCACGCGGTCAACTTCTTCCATGGACGCGTCCTCGAAGGTCTTGAGCGGGAGGATGGCGGCGTTATTGATCATGACATCCAGACGGCCGTACTTCGCCGTGACGCCGTTGAGCATCTTCAGGACTTCGGCGTCGTTGCTGACATCCACGCTGTACCCTTCGGCATGATTGCCTTCGGCTTTGATCATGTTGACCGTGTTGTCAATTTCAGATTGCGTCCGCGCAACGACGATGGTGTTCGCGCCTTCACGCGCGGCCTTGACGGCAATTGCCTGTCCCCAGCCTCTGCCGGCTCCGGTGACGATAACGACCTGATTATCTAATTTACCCATTCTTGTTTATGCTCCTTTTTAGAGATCATTCATCACAGCCAGCGCGGCCGGATCGTTGTTGCTGCTTTCGCGGGTCGCAAGGTGCCCTTCAAGCTCGATCAGTTCGTAATCCATGCTGCCGAGTTCGTGGCGGACGCCGGTCTTGATCATCATAAAATCTTCCACCGCCACGTTGGTGATGCGGTTTCTGCCGGGATAGCCCTTGAGGATCTTGTAAGCCTCGGTGTCAATGGCAACCATGTCGCCGGAGGTCATAATCACGTTGGGGTAGACGTAATCACCGCGCCCGGCCCAGCCGACCGTGGAACGGCGCCCATCCATGACGATGAAATCGGGCTGGCAAGCGAGATTGATCTCGGCAATCATGGCTTCCGTCTTGTCCTTGTCGCTGTGCATAATCTCGCGGTCATCCGGGGAGAGACTGCCGACGGAAAGCTTCATCGCCCCGGAGAAGCGGGCGGAGCTGTGGCAGCGCATGTTCGGCATGAGAATGCGGTGTTCGGCTTCGTAAAGGGTGCGGGGGATGTGAATCTGCTGCCAATAATCGCCGTTGATCTCGACCGGAATCCATTCGTCATACTGAAAGTTGACGAATTCCACGCCGTAGCGCTTCAGGGCACGGCGAACACCGAGCTTGGTCACGACCTCTTCGGTCGGCCACGCGCCGCGTCCGCACATTTCGCCGACAGTCGCCTTGACGCCGTAGTCTTCGAGAATTTCGATCATGGCGCAGAGCGTTTCAAGGGACGTGGAAAGCGGGATCGGGTCCGCGCAGTTGAAGTTCGGTTTAATCAGAACGGAATCGCCGTAACGCAGTGTCTTGTCGACGCCGCCCATTGCTTCAAGAGAGCGGCCGATGGATTCATAGAGCGAGTCGCCGTTGAAATGCGGCGTCTTGACCACGACGGGCCGTCCGTCCTGTTTATAGACATTTTCTTTTCGTTCACGTGCCGGATAAGCTTGCATGTTTTCTCCTTTTTCTCTCTGCCCGCGTTTCGCGGCGCAGTCCGCGAGGTCGAACTTCCTGTCCGTAATGCCGGGGACGTCGGATGCCGTTGCCGGCTTGCGGTCAAAAATTTCGCCGCGGAGACCGATTTTGTTTTAAAAGAAGCTTGCAGCAATTATGCGGTTACTGCAAGCTTCCTATTCACTTAATCGAAGGTTCGATTATTTATTCGCGGGGACGCGGATGTCGTCACGGACTTCGTCGATAGCGCCGAAGAAGCAGCACCATTCGCCTTCCATGACAGCCGGCTTGGAGCGCAGACCGAAGATCTGGCCGTTGGCCGGGGCTTTGATGGTGTCGACTTCTTCACCCCAGAGGTTGTAGATATGGCCAAGGACGGTGCCCTTTTCCATGTACTGGCGGAGAGGAACATCTTCACCGACGAAGATACCGGTAGCGCCGGCGAGGCAGGCTTCCTGGTGAGCGCGGTAGGCAACCTTCGCGATTTCGGGTTCGCCGTCGATCATGTGGAAGTACTTCATGACATTGAGGTAAGCCTTGACGTAGACAGCAGCGACATCCTTGAAGTCGTTCTGCAGGCAGCGGCACCAGCCGCCGTGCTCAACAGTCAGGGAACCCTTGCCGAGACCGGCAAGCCAAGAGGTCGGGGAACCCTTGGAACCGACGGAGGACTTCATCGCGAGGTCGAAGTCGGGGCCCAAAGCGCGGGACAGCTCGAGGGATTCCGGATTTTCCGGAGCGAAGTGAGCGCGGCAGAGCATGGAGTGGTCGCCGCCGGAATGCAGGGCGAGATGATAATCAGCGTACTTCTCGAGCAGCTGGTTGTAGATGTAAGCGACACGCTCGGTGCGGAAGCCCTTTTCGGCGCCCGGGTAGATGCGGTT
>CAVIKW010000100.1:2854-7505 GCA_963643375.1 Flexilinea sp.
CATTGGTAGCAGCTTCAACGTTGAAAGCAGGGACGAGAACGACGGCGCCGGCCATCTTCTTGACATCCATTTCGGGGCGGTCCATCAAAAGTTTCATGGAGAAAGGACCTTCCGGTTCGTCACCATGGGTGCAGCCGGTCAGCCAAAGGATCGGGCCGTCTTTCGCGCCGTTGTAGACGATCGTGGGGATGCCGCGTTCGTTGCCATAGAGGTCCTTGCCGATATTGATACGGCAGCGCTTCATTTCACCGGCTTTAACGGTGATGTCACCAATAGTAATATCTTTTGCCATTCAAATTCTCCTTTTTGACGATGGTGCCTCGCGCCTTTTTCGCGGTGTTCGGCGCCATTATTATACTCTTCAAGCGAAAAACAGGATAATGTTTCCGCTGTTATTTGCGCAGGTTCTTGACAAAGCGCTCAATGCGTTTCGCGGCTTCCTCAATGCGATCGGTCGGGGCGAGCAGGGAAATGCGGGCGTACTTGTTGGAGCGGTCCTGGAACAGGGAGCCCGGGAAGATCAAGACGTGCTCTTCCTTCAGCAGGCGCATGCAGAACTCTTCCGGATCCAAACCGGTGGAGGTGACATTGAAGAAGATGTAGAAGCCGCCGCGCGGGGTAACGACTTCGAAGTCAAGCTTCTTGAGCATGTCCCACATGATGTCGCGGCGATAGCGGTAAATGTCGCGCTGTTCCTTCAGGGAATCCTGCGGGCCGTTGTAGGCTTCGATAACGGCGTACTGGGTCGGCATCGGGCAGCAGATGGCGAGGGTGTGGGCAGCTTCGGTCAGCATTTCGCAGAAGGGAGCCGGAGCGGCAAGGAAACCGCAGCGCCAGCCGGTCATGGCGTAAGACTTGGACGGGCCGTTCAGGGTGATGGTGCGTTCTTTCATGCCCGGAATCGCGGCGAAGGAAAGATGCGGGGTGTCGTCGAAGATGATATTTTCATAGATTTCATCGGAGATGACGAGGATGTCCTTTTCCTTGACAACTTCAGCCAGCGCGCGGATCTGTTCCGGGGTATAGAAGCCGGCCGGGTTGCCCGGGTTGACGAGGGAGAGGGCCTTGGTCTTCGGGCCGATGGCGGCGCGCAGACGTTCCGGAGTGATGCACCAATTTTCTTCCGGCAGACATTCGATCACTTTCACAACACCGCCGACCATCTCAATGGCTTCGTCGTAAGCGTTGTAGCGCGGTTCACCGACGAGGACTTCATCGCCCGGGTTCAGGATACCGAGCATGGTCAGGAACATAGCTTCCTGGGCGCCGCAGGTGACAATGATTTCATTTTCCCAGTTGTAATCGCAGTTGTTGTCGCGCTTCAGTTTGTTGGCAATCGCCTGGCGAAGTTCGGGGAGACCGCGGATATCGCTGTAGTGGGTCTTCTTGTTCTGAATCGCCTTGATGGCGGCAGCGCTGATGTGTTCGGGGGTGTCGAGATCCGGGTCGCCGCGGCCGAGAAGGATGACATCATCCAGCGTGGAGGCGACAGCCATCATCTTGGTGCGCGGGGTCACCTGACCCAGCGGCCGAAGGTTGCGAGAACCCATTCGTTCAATTACAGTATTACCCATTGTCTTAATTCCTTTTCCTTTATCTGTATACTGAGCCGCTTTCGCGGCTGTT
Source organism: Flexilinea sp. (assembly GCA_963643375.1). Classification (GTDB taxonomy): domain Bacteria; phylum Chloroflexota; class Anaerolineae; order Anaerolineales; family Anaerolineaceae; genus Flexilinea. The sequence goes on from CAVIKW010000100.1 coordinate 4,481, forward strand.
AATTCATTCACTCTTTTCGCGGGCGCGAATTCGCTCCGTCAGTTCTTCGCCATGCATTCGCGAATGTCTTCGCAGACACGGATGACGTCTTCCTCACTCATCGAAATATCACACGGCAGCGAGAGATTCTGATCATCCAGCATCTCCGACACCGGGATGTTATCCATTCCGCGGAAAGGATAGCGTTTCGCGATATCGCGCTTATGATAGCACGGTGTGAACCCCACCGCGCATTGCACTTTGTCCGCCCGCAGCGCGAGGCAGACTTCATCGCGTTTGCGGCTGCCGCCTTCGGGCGTGACGATTCGGAGAGCCAGTTCGCGCGGGGCGGGAGCGGAGCTTTCGCGGAAGACCGGCATGTACACGTTCGGGATGCCGGCGAGGTGCTTCGTGTACCAAGCGAGCGTCTGCTGCCGGTCCGCGCGGAATTGATCGAAGTACTTCCGCTTCACAAGAATCGCGGCGGCATCGACCGGATGCATCTTGACGTTGCAGCCGTTTTCAACCTGACCGCGCAGTCCGTAAAACGGATCGTCCTTGCCGAGCGAATAGTCCACGCCGTACTCCGTGAAGAGATGACAGGGCAGTTCGTACTTGCGGTCGTTCGCGAGAACAAAACCGCCGTAAGCAATGCCTTGGATCAGCTTCGTGCCGGAAGTACTGAAGGCGAGCATATCCGCCAAGTGACCGGCCGTCTGCCCATGATCCATAGAGAGAATGCCGAGCGCGGCATCCTGCAGGATGAGCAGACCGTGTTTATCCGCGATGGGACGGAGGGCGGCGATATCGGCGGGATTGCCGTAGAGATCCACCGCCATGATCACCTTCGTCTTGTCGGTGATCAGCGCCTCAACCTTCGCGGGATCCATCGTGTAATCGGATTCCTTGACATCGCAGAAGACAGGGACGGCACCCGTATTGACGATGGCGTTCGTATCCGCCATGTCGGAGTTCGCGACCGTGATGACTTCATCGCCGGGCTTGACGCCGAGCGCGAGCAGCGCGACACGCAGCGCGGTCGTGCCGGAGTTCGTACCCACCGCAAAGGGGAAGCCGAGGTATTCGGCAATCGCGTCTTCGGCGCGGTGAATGAACTTCGTCATCTCCAGCGGGTCGGTCGCGATGACCTCCTTGACGGCATCCAGCAATTCATCCTGAATGGACTGATTGAACACATCAATCCGGTTCCGGTTGATCGGATGTCCTTCGTCGGTGCGGTAAAGGCTCTTCATGGCGCGGGCGCGGCTCTTTTAAATCAGAGCATTTTCTGCGGTTTCGGCGTGGAGTAGAGGCCGATTTTAGCGTGGCGCAGGCCGAGGTCGGTCAGACCTTCCACCATCTTGAAAGCGACGGAGGTCGGGTCAATGACAGGGACGCCCAGCTCTTTTTCGATATCATCGGAATAACCGGCCATGGAAGCGCAGCCCATGATGATGACTTCGGCGCCGTCATCAATGAGTTCCTTCGCGGCGCGGATGCCGACTTCCTTCACCTTTTCCGGCTGCTCGGCCATTTCGACAACGCCCATATTCAGGGACTTGACGCCGGCGAAGCGGGATTCCAGACCGTGCTTGCGGACTTCGCGGGACTTCACGGCTTCCTTGTGCTTCTTCTCGGTCAGGATGCCGAACTTGTTGCCGTAGAGCAGCGCGGCGGAGAAAGCGCATTCCTCGAGGCCGTACACCGGGATCGTGGAGACTTCCTTCATCGCCTCAATGCCGGGGTCGCAGAACGCGGCGTTGATAACCGCGTCGAAGCCTTCTTCATTCGCCTGCTTCACACGCTCAACCGTGTAGAAAGTGGCGCGGGCTTCGTCGTAGAAGCTTTCAAGAGAGACGGGACCGTGCGGAGCGGATTCGCAGACGGCAATGGTATCGGGTCTCTTAATCTTTTCAATGACAGCGGCGACTTTATTGGTGACAACTTCGGAAGTGTTCGGGTTCAAAACAAGAATTTTCATGCGTATCCTCGGAATCGTTTACGTTTATTACGAAAAAGATTCAACACTTCCCGAAGGAAGCGTTGAACCTTTTTTGAGTCATCTGATTGGTTTAGAAGTCCTCAGCCTTATAGCGGTAGCCGCGGGAGGTGATGTAGGGCTCGATCAGTTCAATGGTAACGCCGTGGTTGTATTCGGGGTAAACGAAAGCTTCGAAGCCGTCTTCGCGATCCAGGAAGATCTTGTTTTCGAAGAGCGGGACGCCGGCAGCCTTGACACGCTTCACAGCGCGGCGGATATCGGCAACTTCAACAGCCAGGTGTTCGAGGCCTTCACCGTGCTTGGACATCCACTGGGTGACACGGTTGGAGGGATCGGTGCTCTCGACAAGGTGGAACCACATGCGGTCATTGCCGGGCTCGATCATCATGTCGGTCTGGGTGCCGTAGTGCTGGTCGGTGCGGAGGCCGGCGGGCTTCAGGCGGAAGAGCTTCGCGAATTTTTCGGTGGAAGCGGCAACGTTCTTGCAGGCAACACCGATGTGCTGGATGCCGAGAACGTTCGGGTTGGAGCATTTCCAGGGTTCGAAACCGTAGGAGGTCTTATGCGGCTGGATCAGTTCGACAGTGAAGCCGATACCGTCTTCGGGAGTGACGAAGGATTCGAAACCATCGGCAGCGTTATTGATCTTATCGTCGACGACCGGGCAGCCGATGCTGCGCAGATGGGCAACTTCTTCTTCAATATCGGTGGTTTCAAGAGCAACATGTTCAAGAGATTCACCGTGCTTCTGCAGGAATTTGTTGACGCGGGAATCCGGGTTCCAGTTCTGGACCAGGTGGAGCCAGCAGCCGTTCGGCATCATGATACGGGCATCGAGCTGATGGCTTACGCCGTTTTTCTTGCCCTGGTCATTGCGGAAATCCGTCGCTTTGGTACCGAACAGTTTCTCATAATTCTTGACAGCCTTTTCCAGATCCTCAACTACCAGACCAATGTGATGAACACGTAAAATCATATTATCTCCTTAGATATTAGTTTCGGGGAACAGACTCGTTTCCCATAACTCGAAAATTGACACACAAC
>CAVIKW010000101.1:0-7392 GCA_963643375.1 Flexilinea sp.
GTTCTGTTGAGCGTCATCCTTTTCAAATAAATTTGAAAAACAAGAAGAGCGGCTCCGTAAAAGCTGCTCTTTTTTGATTTAAAACGCAATAATCATTTATAATGATGTTTATGAAAAAGATTCGCTGGCAATTGATAACGATATTTCTGACCGGACTTGTTATCGGGATCCTTTTGATCACGGATTCCGGAACCGGCCCGATGCAGGTTTTTGAATCCCATCCGACAACCGGCGGTATTTACCGCGAAGGCCTCGTCGGAAGTATGAGTCGTCTGAATCCGCTCCTGTCCTGGTATAACAGCGCGGATGACGACGTCTGCCGGCTGGTATTCAGCGGGCTGATGACATACGACGGCTACGGCAACATTGTCAACGACCTCGCCATTGATCACGGCATCGCTGTGGATGGGCTGACGTACAACTTCGCCATCAACCAAGACGCGTATTGGCATGACGGTCAGCCGGTTACAGCGGATGATGTCGTCTTCACGTTCAATTTGCTCAAGGAAGGCGAAGGCTACGTCCCGGATGATATTCTCGCCTTTTGGCAGACGGTGACGATCAACCCGGTCGATGAGAAGACCGTGCAGTTCGTACTCGAGGAAGCTTACGCGCCGTTCATGGATTACCTGACCATGGGCATTCTGCCGCGGCATATTTACGGAAATATGAGCTTCGCGGAAATGGTTGACTCAAAGATCAATATTCAGCCGGTCGGCTCCGGTCCCTTCCGCCTGAAGGAACTGGTTCAGAGCAACGGTCAGATTACCGGCGTTACGCTTGAAAACAACAGCGGTTATTACGGCAAGAAGGCCTACCTCGAAGAGGTGCAGTTCACATATTATTCCGACAGCGCGCTCGCGTATCAGGCCTACGAGCAGGGATTGATTGACGGCATCAGCTACATCTCCGACGATCTGCTGGATTCCGTGCTGAAGGATGAAAACCTCAACCTTTACACCGCTCGCCGCCCGGTCCTCTCGATGATCATGTTCAATCTCGACAACCGCTCCGTTGAGTTCCTGCAGGATAAAGATGTCCGTCAGGCGTTGATGTACGGCCTGAACCGCGACCGCATTGTCTCCCGTCTGATGGGCGGACAGGCTACGCTCGCGAACAGCCCGATCCTTTACGGCAACTGGGCCTACACCGACGAAACCGCGGAATATGAATACAATACCGAGAAGGCGATTGAGCTGCTGGTAAAAGACGGCTTCACCCTTGCCAGCGAACAGGAACAGGTCCGCACGAAGGAGTTTTCCTCCGTGGACGGGAACACCGAACGCAAGTCCCTGTCCTTCACGCTGGTCTATCCGGATGACAACAAGCATCGTCAGGTCGCGGAGCAGATTCAGCAGGATTGGGCGAAGCTCAACGTCCTCGTGAACCTTGAGGCGGTTGATTACGATACGCTGGTAAACAACGTTCTTCCTGACCGCGAATACGAAGCCGCGCTCGTGGACATCAATCTGTCCTCTTATCCGGATCCCGATCCGTATCCGTTCTGGGATCAGACGCAGATTTCCTCCGGTCAGAATTACACACAGTGGAACAATAAGACCGTCAGCCAGTATCTGGAAACGGCCCGCGTGGAAACCGACAAGGACGAACGCAAGCGCCTTTATAAGAACTTCCAGATTTTGTTTATGGAAGAACTGCCGGCGATCCCGCTTTACAACACGGTTTACAACTACCCGGTCTCCAACAAAGTCTCCGGTGTCAGCATCGGCCCGATTTATAAACCGAGCGACAGATTCCTGAACATTTCCGAATGGTACATGGTGTCGCGGTCATCCGCAGCCGAATAAACTTACAAAAACAAGAAGGGGCATTTGAATGGGCGCAATTATTAACGCGGTTGGTATCGTGTTGGGCTCTGTTGTCGGTTTGTTGTTTGGAAAAGCGATCTCCGAGAAGCTTCAGGAGACGCTGCTGGCGGGGATGGGAATTTTCGTCGCGCTGACGGGTGTGGTTGACTTCCTGAAGACGGAGAATTCATTGATCCCGCTGCTCGGTCTGGTGATTGGTACGGTCATCGGTCAGCTGCTGAAAATTGAAGAGCGGACGGAATCTTTCGGCGGATGGCTTCAGTCGAAATACGCGAAGATGACGCACGGTTCGCAGAATGAAAGCCGTGAACGCTTCATCAACGGTTTCGTGACCGCGGCGCTGCTTTTTGTGATCGGTCCGATGGGTGTCCTCGGCTCCATTCAGGAAGGTCTCGGTCAGGGGATTACGACCATCCTCGCGAAGACGCTGATCGACTGTTTGACCGCTGTCGCTTTGACCACTGCGATGGGCGTTGGCGTAGGGTTTTCCGCGATCCCGGTCCTGATTTACCAAGGCGCGATCACGCTGCTGGCCGTGCAGGCGGATAAGATCCTCACGGACACGATGATCAATGAAATGACTGCCTGCGGCGGTATTATGCTGGTGGCGATCGGGATGACGAGCCTGCTTCGCATCAAGAAGATCAGCGTGGCGAACATGCAGCCCGGCTTAATCATCGCGCCGCTGCTTGCTTATATCGCGTCGCTTTTTTAGATAAACTGTTTCGTAAAAACCGGAAAACGCTTTCCGCGGATCTCCAAACCGAACTTTTCGTAAAGGGAGACAGCGGAGGCGTTTTTTTGATTGGTGTTGACGCTGAAGTTGTCGGCCCAATCCTGGCGGACGCAATCCCAAAAGAGCTTCGAGAGCAGCGCCGAGGCAATGCCTTCCCCCTGATGCTCCGGGGATACGGCCAGTCGGAGGATGTGACAGCAGCCGTCCGAGATGTCCGCCGTCAGGTAGGCCGCGGGCGCTCCGTTGAGGAATGCCGCCAGACGAACGGGAGACTCCTCAACCGCGAAGGCGAATTCCTCGGGGCAGAGGCGCCAGATCGGCGGGAAGGCGGATTCGCAGCTTTCGAGGAGCGTATTCGTGAGGCCGGTATCGAACGTCTTGATCTCAATGCCGGGCGCGGTCTCTCTTGGCAGGCGCAGGAGCTCCGCCTCCATCTGAATCAAGGCGTCGCATTGCGTGAAGCCGTTGAACTTGAGCAGCCTTGTGTACCAGATATGGGACGAGATGGAGTAGACCGTCTGCCTTGAGAACAGTTCGCGGTATTCGGGAAATTCGCGGAAAGAGAACGGCTCCGTGTCGCTTTCCTGAAAAAAGCTGTGGAGCCACTGCTTCCGCGGCGCGATTTCCTGAAAAGCGGCGAGAAAATGTTCCTGCCCGTGTTCGAGCAGGCAGGTTTTACCGAGACCGCGCGCGGGAAGATCCCAGGCCGAGAACCAGCCGAGGTGTTCATTCCTGTAATAAAAATCAGAAAAGAGCCGATCACTCAGCTCTTTATCCTGCGCGGTTAATTGTTTCACTCGTTCCCTAATTTCTTGATGATTGACTCAAGCTCTTCGTTGGAATAGTAATGAATGTTGATGGTGCCGGCGCCGTTCTTCGTCGGGCGGAGGGAAACCTTCGTGCCGATGATGCGGCGGAGCATCTCCTCGACGTTCTGCAGTTCGGGAGAGAGGCTGCCTTTCGTCTTCTTGGCGGATTTCGGTTCATCCGGGCGGGTGCCGGTCAACGTGCGGACGTAGTCTTCCGTCTGGCGGACGTTCAACCCGGCTTCGATGATGTGATTCATCGCGGCGGCCTGGGCCTGTTCGGTGGGCAGGGAGAGCAGCACGCGGGCGTGGCCTTCACTGATCTTCTTCTCCGAAAGCGCGGCGCGGACTTCGGGCGCGAGCTTCAGCAGACGGAGTGTATTCGTGACGGAGACACGGTTTTTGCCGACCTTCTGAGAGATTTCCTCGTGGGTCATGTTGAAGGTGGTCTCAAGATAGCGGTACGCTTCCGCGGTATCCAGCGGGGACAGGTTCTCGCGCTGGATGTTCTCAATCAGCGCCAGTTCCAGAAGCTCTTTGTCGTCGGCCGAGCGGGAGATGGCAGGGACCGTTGTCAAGCCGGCCAGCTGCGAAGCGCGCAGACGGCGTTCGCCCGCGATTAAAATGTACTGACCGTTCATCTGCTCTTCGGAGACAATCAGCGGCTGAATGACGCCATGCTCCTTGATGGAGGCGGCGAGATCCGCAAGTTCCTCTTCCGAAAACTCCGTACGCGGCTGACGCGGGTTCGGGGTGATTGATGAAACAGGGATCATCATGACGGAATCTTTTGATTCAGTCTGAATATCCGAGAAAAGCGCGTCTAATCCGCGGCCGAGACCTGATTTTTTCTGTGTTGCCATATTACCGCCTTATTTATCCTGTTGGAGAATCTCCATCGCCAGAGATTCATATGCCTTCGCGGCGTTGCTGTCTTTCGCGTAGTAATTGATCGGCTGGCCGTATGACGGCGCTTCCGCGAGACGGATGCTGCGCGGGATGATGCTTCGGAACACCTTGTCCGGGAAGTATCTGCGGACTTCGTTCACGACGTCTTTGGCAAGGCTGGTGCGCCCGTCAAACATGGTGAGGACAACGCCGCGGACATTGATCTGCGGATAGGACTTCTTGACCCGGTAGATCGTCTGCGTCAGTTGGCCGAGGCCTTCCAATGCCAGGTATTCGCACTGAACGGGGATGATGACGCCGTCCCGCGCGCCGATGAGGGCGTTGATCGTCAGCTGGTTCAGCGAAGGCGGGCAGTCGACCAGAATGTAATCGAATTTGCCGTCAATGGATTTCAACGCCTCCGACAGACGCTCTTCCTTTTTATCGAGCTCCATCAGCTCAATTTCCGCGCCCGAAAGGGACGGTGAGGAAGGGAGGAGATAGAGTTGAAATTCATCGTTGTAAATGATCTCGTGGGAGATATCCGCCGTGCCGATCAGCACGCCGTAAGTACCGGATTTGATGTCGTTTTTGTTGTAGCCGAGAGAGGAGGTGGCGTTCGCCTGCGGATCCATGTCGACGATCAGGACACGTTTGCCGTGCTTCGCGAGACAGGCCCCAAGGTTAATCGCGGTGGTAGTTTTACCGACGCCGCCTTTCTGATTGATCAAAGTGTAAATTTTCAAGTTCAGCACTCCTATCCGATTCGGATTATTTTTCACTCACATAAGGTTTCTGCTGCTGTTCGCCGCAGCGGGGGCAGATGTTCCAAGGCAGTTCAAGCGCCGCCCCGCAGCTCACGCACTTCTTCTTCAGCTTGGTGTGGCAGTAAGGGCAGACGATCCAATCTTTCTCAATGTCGCTGCCGCAGCTCGGGCATTTTTCGCTGACGCCGATCTCCCGCAGCAGGGATTCTTCCTCAAGCGCTTCCATGTATTTCTGCTCGAAGGTCTTCTTCGGACGCAGGATCAGATAAACGAAAATCCCCGGAATGAAAAGCACGATCACAAGCAGGACGCTGAGAATCGCGAGCAGCGGGTCGCGGGAGCGTGACCGAATGTCGCGCAGGACCCACAGAATGATGCCGATCCACAAGGCAACGATGAAGGCGATGCCTACCGAGATGAGCAGCGTCAGCAGGTTTTTGGAATTAATGTTTCCGAGAAAATCCAATCCGATATTCATAGACACTTCATTATAGCATAAAATGCCGCTGAATGGGGTCCGTCTGTATCAAAGCGTCTATATTTCACCCGGCCGGACGGCTCCCCCGGCTCCGGATTCGTATGGTAACGCGGGACCGGATTTCGTCGAATTTCCGGCACCTGTCGGGTAAAATTAATTGTAAGGGAAATGAAACAGGAATCATGAAAGAGAACTTGATCATCGCGACGGTATGCACTGTCTTGGCATGGGGCTTCGTTTGGTATTACGCACGAACGCGGAAAACGCCGATGCCGAAGACGGACCGAGCTTTTCTCCTGAAGCTCGGATTCTGCTTCCTGTTCTCGCTGCTCTGCGTGATTCAGGCCGTCGGCAATATTCACGGCCTCCGCGAGGCGCTGACGATTCTCATTCTTGTCATCGCGGATATCGACATTCTGATCGGGAAGATCCCGACGGAGCTGCTCGCGGGGCTGATTGTTTTGATCATCGCTTCGCGCGTCCCGTCCGTCGGACTGCTTATTGTTATCGTCCTCGTCTGCGCGGCGGTATGGGTTTTCCGGACGAAGATCGGCATCGCCCCTTATGACGTTCTGCTCTTCGGCGCGCTCGGGATGCTTGTCCCCGACGTTGTATCATTCATCCGCTACACGGCCGCGGCACTCATTATATGGGGAATCGGCGGCTTGATCCTCCGCGCGCGGACAAAAGGAAAGGCGCGAACGATTCCGCTCGCGCCTGTGTTTACATTTGCTTTGTTGATTGAGAATTTCCTGTGCTGATCAAGCTTCCATATTGTCCGAGATGGAGCCCAGGACGCCGTTGACGAACTTCGGCGCGCTCTCCGAACCGAAGGTTTTCGCCAACTCAATCGCTTCATTGATCGCGACCTTGTTCGGGGTCTGTTTGGAGATCGCGAATTCATACGCGGCAATGCGGATGATGTTGCGGTCAACCGCGGCGATCTGCTCGAGCGGCCAATCGACGGCGTACTTCGTGATCATGTCGTCGAGCTGCTGTTTGTTGTTCAGGACGCCGACCACGAGGTCAATGACGAACTTCTGATCCTCGGTGCCGATCTCGTCTTCGCTGCTGTTCTCAATGGAGCCGAAGCGGTTGACGAGGATGTTCTCAATGTCATGACCGGAGATGTCGCTCTCGTAAAGGCATTGCAGCGCGAGACTGCGTAAATAGGTGCGGGCTTTTAACTCGGCTCTGTTCTCTGCCATGGCTTATTTCGCTTCTTCGTAATCGAAATCTTCGACGTGGATGTTCAACTTCTCAACTTCCATGCCGACCATCTCCTTGACCGCGCGGGCAATTCTCTGCTGAATCCGGCCGCAGACTTCGACCGTGGTCGTACCCTCGGCCTTCAGATTGACATAAATATCCGCGTTGACTTTGTTATCGGAGATCTTGAGCTTGATGCCGTTCGGCGCGGCGGAGGTGCTGCAGAGTCTGGAGACGCCTTTGGTCTCGGTAACGGTCATGATGACGATGGTTTCCAGTACATCCTGAGCCACGGTGGTATTCCCGGCAACCCGTTTCTTTTCGTTCATGTTTTCCCTCGCTGTGAAATCCCTTCCGAGGTTTTGACCCGGAAGCGGAGAATCTTTCTTATTTGTTCAGGTTTATTATAATCAAAAATCGCTGATGAGGCGGTTCGCGGCGCCGAAAGGTGCCTGCCCGCATTCATCGACGGCAAATATTTTTGACGCTATCAATTATACAGGGAAAACGGCGCCGGCGTGAAAATGCCTGATATTTCGGGACAGTACGGCACCGGAGGTCTGCATCCAAAGAAAATACAAAGACGGCGAAAGATATAATTATCAATGACATAAATCGGCAGTTACATATTTATTAAAGTCGTACCGGGAATTGAAATCGCGGAAAAATACAGTAAAAT
>CAVIKW010000102.1:0-2370 GCA_963643375.1 Flexilinea sp.
ATGGTGTGGAGGGGTAAACCCCTCCAACCTACCCCCGCCGGCGATGGGCTTCGCCCCGCCGGCATAGAAAGACGCATTCCCCACGCGGAGCGGCATAAGGCCTTCCCCTCGTAGGGGAAGGGGGACCGCGTTAGCGGTGGATGAGGTCTGCGATAGCAAGGCCCGCCCGACATTCAAGCACCCATCCCCCTTCGACCGCGCTTAAGCCTTCCCCTCGAGGGGAAGGGGGACCGCTCCGCGGTGGATGAGGTGACCCGCAGACCCGCTCCCCTTCGCGGAGCGTCATTAAATTCGGAAGAGCGCGGCACGCCGCGCTCTTTCGATAACTCCACTCTCCACACTCCACTCTCAGCCGCTTGCGGCGAATGTAACATAGATTTTTCCCCTGTAACATAAATCATGTTACACTTCCCCCATGATCAAAATCCTCTTCATCTGCCACGGAAATATCTGTCGGTCGCCGATGTGCGAATTCGTCATGAAGGACCTCGTGAACAAAGCCGGGCGCGCGGATCAATTCGAGATCGCGTCCGCCGCCACATCCACCGAGGAACTCGGCAACCCCGTCCACCCGGGAACACGGCGGGAGCTTGCCAAGCACGGCATCTCCTGCGAAGGCAAACGCGCCCGTCAAGTCACCCGCGCCGACTACGACCGTTACGACATGCTCATCTGCGCCGACCGCAATAACATCCGCAACCTCCGGCGGATCACCGGCGGCGACCCCGACGGCAAAATCTCCCTCGTCCTCGACCACACCTCCCGCCCGGGAAGGGACGTCGACGATCCCTGGTACTCCGGCGACTTCGAATCCACATGGAACGACGTCACCGACGGCTGCGCCGGTCTGCTGCGGGAGCTGACGGAGAAAGATTAGAATCGGATTAGACCGCCCTCGCGAATCTTGACGCCGGGGCGGATTCCGTTATAATGAGAATTGTTGAGGGAGTAGTTCCCACATAGGCAGCGGAAACCGTCATCACGGCCTCACGGCCCGGTCCGCGAAAAAGAACAAGACTCACAAAATAGTTCTTTCGACAAGGAAAGACCTGTTTTGCGAGTCTTTTTTTGTCGAACTTCGTCGGCCTCGCGAAATTCGCATGGCCTTTAGTGAAACGAATGGTATTTAGGAGGAAAAAATGATTACACTGATTTGTTTCTGTATCTTCTTCGGGATCCTTGAAGGGATCTTCGAGCTCACGGGCATGATTATGTGGTGGGGGTTCAAGCTCTTCGCCAAGCTCTGCCTCGCCTTCGCCGTCCTGGCGTTCATTTGCTCGATTTGGTAACACCTCCGCAATAGTGGATGTGTCTGCAGATCACCTCATCCCCCGCGGAGCGGGCCCCCTTCAGCACAAGGCACGGCTTCGCACGCCCTCAAGGGGAAGGACAATACGCCCCGCTTAAGTTGGGCTTGACTGCGAGTGTCGGGCGGTCGCTGCTATCGCAGACCTCATCCACCGCTAACGCGGTCCCCCTTCCCCTCATAGGGGAAGGTAATAACCGCTCCGCGTGGGGATTGCCCGGTTCCATGCCGGCGAGCGAAGCATTGCCGCGATGTCGCGAAGCCGGACATTCGAAAGCTCGCCCACTTTATCGAGCGCGTTTCTGCCTTCCCCTCGAGGGGAAGGGGGACCGCTTCGCGGTGGATGAGGTGCAATTAAAAGTCACGCTCGACCGTGGACAAATAATCCTCTTCACTCAACCCGGCGGGGCGAAGCCCATCGCCGCCACGGAAACGTATGCCCGCCGCCTCGCGGCAGCGCGGGTAGGTTGGAGGGGTTTACCCCTCCACACCATTACAGGCGCGGACAGCGGCTTCCGACGGACAGCGAATCTCCACCCGCGCCGCGCCGCAGGCGCCGGGCTTAATTTTGCGGTGATTCTACTGCCAAAAGCGCCGGACATTGGGCGGGATCACCTCATCCCCCGCGGAGCGGGCCCCCTTCAGCACAAGGCACGGCTTCGCACGCCCTCAAGGGGAAGGACAATACGCCCCGCTTAAGTTGGGCTTGACTGCGAGTGTCGGGCGGTCGCTGCTACCGCAGACCTCATCCACCGCGAAGCGGTCCCCCTTCCCCTCATAGGGGAAGGTAATAACCGCTCCGCGTGGGGGGCGTGACTGCAAATGTCGAGCGTTAGACGCATTCGATTTTTGAAGTCATGCTCCAATTATGTTATCCGGAGACCGGTCTCTGGTCTCTAAGAGACCGGTCTCCGGTCTCTCTGCCGCGAAGCGGCAGTAAGCGATTATAATTTCCTTTATGAAAAAAGAAATTATCCGGGATGTGTTTTTCCTCAGCCAACCGTCCGAACCGGCGGAGCGGAGCGATCTGCCGTTGGCGAAGGACCTCCGCGATACCCTCCGCG
>CAVIKW010000102.1:2380-7001 GCA_963643375.1 Flexilinea sp.
CCGCGCCCACAGGGACGGGTGCGTCGGTATGGCGGCGAATATGATCGGCGTGCGGAAGCGCGTCATCATCGTCAATATGGGCCGCGAGGACGTCGTGATGTTCAACCCCGTCATCGTCTCGAAGTCGGGGCCCTACCAGACGGAGGAGGGATGCCTGTCGCTGGACGGCGTCCGCCCGACGATGCGGTTCAAGGAGATCGAGGTGGAATACCTCGACACGAATTGGAAGCCGTGCCGCCGCAAGCTGACGGACTTCTACGCCCAAATCGCTCAGCACGAGATCGACCACCTGAGCGGAAAGATTATCTGACGGTTTAAAGGAGGCAGGATGATACGGCACGCTACCATCGACGACGCTTCAAGGATCGCCGAGATTTTGGTTTTCACGAAACGGATGAATTACCGCCGAATATTCCGGAACGACCGGGTGTCGTTCGGCGAGATTCAGGTCTACCCGCTGGCGAAAAGCTTCATTGAGGAACCCGGCCGCCTGACCGGATTTTGGGTCTACGATGATGAATTCGTGAAGGGCGTGGTGCATATCGAGGGGAAGGAGATCCGCGAGCTGTACGTGGATACATTCTTCGAGAGCCAAGGCATCGGCAGCCGGCTGATTGACTTCGCGGTGGAGCAGGGGTGTGAATTCCTCTGGGTCCTCGAGAAGAACGACGCCGCGATACGCTTCTATCGCCGGCACGGATTCGAATTAACCGACGAGCGGAAATTCCAGGGAGATACGACGGAATATATTGTGAAGATGATTCGCGTTTGTGAGAAGTGAAGGTGTCTGCAGGTCACCTCATCCACCACTAACGTGGTCCCCCTTCCCCTCGAGGGGAAGGCCTTAACGCCCGATAATTGAAGCAAGTCTTCAAATGTCGGGCGCCAACTCCTCACTCCTCACTCCTCACTCCTAACTGTCTTTTAGACAGTTATACGCAACTAATATCCATTATCACTTTCCCCTCCTCCCTCCCCCTCCGAGTAGTAAAATGAATACGATTTTTTATTTTTCGGAGGACCGCTATGGACACCATCCTCTTCAACGGAAGCATCCACACCCTCGACCCCGAATCCCCGCGGGCGGACGCCATTCTCATCCGGGACGGCATCATCCGCGCCGTCGGAAGTGACGCCGACATCCTCGAATCCGCATCCCCCGATGCCGAGCGGATCGACCTCGGCGGGCGGCTCGTATTACCCGGCTTCACCGACTCCCACATGCACGTCGTTTATTACGCCTCCCTGCTGCGGCAGGTCTCCCTCTGGTTCGTGACCTCCTGGCGCGAAGCCAAGGAACGCCTCACCGCCGCGTTGGCGGATCTCCCCGCCGGCAAGTGGCTCGTCGCGAGCGGATTGAATCAAGACGACTGGGCCGATACGCATAAGCTCCCCGACCGTCACGACCTCGACGCCATCTCGGCCGACGTCCCCATCTACCTGACGCGGGTCTGCGGCCACATCGTCTGCATGAACACGAAGGCGTTGGAGCTGACGGGATTCATCAATGAACGCCGTGATACCACCACGGAAACGATTGACTTCGGCGAAGACGGTTTGCCGAACGGGTACATCCGCGAGGTCAGCGTCAACCGCGCCGCGGACACGCTCCCCGCACCGGACATCGATGAGATCAAGGACATGATCCTGCAGATCACGAACGCCGCCGCGGCGAAGGGCCTCACCCGCGTTCATTCCGACGACTGTCAGATGTTCTCCCAAGGCACTTGGCGGACGATCCTCCGCGCTTACAGGGAGCTCGCCGCGGACGGGAAGCTGCCCATCCGCGTTTATGAACAGCTCCGTTTTCTCACCCCCGCCGACTTCCGGGCATTCCTGGATGAGGGCTATCATTACAATCAACGCTTCGGCCGCTTCAAGATCGGCCCGCTGAAAGTCGTCAGCGACGGCTCCCTCGGCGCGCATTCGGCCGCCATGCTTGAACCCTACCGCAATGACCCCGCCGCCAAGGGCATCTTCCTCTTCAGCGACGAAGAGCTCCGCGAACTCATCGGCACCGCGTACGCCAACGGCTTCTCGGCCGTCATTCACTGCATCGGCGACGCCGCCCTTGAACAGGTGCTCAACGCCCTCGACGAGGAGACGGCGAAATACCCCGCGGACGACCGCCGCAGCGGCATCATCCACTGCCAGATCATGTCCGCGGCTCAGCAGGCCCGTTTCAAGGACCTCGGGCTGCTGGCGTACGTGCAGCCGGTATTCATCCGCTCGGACGCCCGCATCGTCGCGGACTGCGTCGGGGAGGAGAAGGCGGAACAGAGTTACAATTGGCGCCGCTTCCTCGACCTCGGCATCCATACCTCCGGCGGCTCCGACTGTCCGGTGGAAAGCTTCGACCCCATCCCCAACATGTATTACGCCGTCACCCGCAAGCCCTCCCCGGACGCGGCGCCGTGGTACCCGGCGAACGGCATCTCCCTTGACGAGGCGGTGGATATGTTCACGAAGGAAGGCAGTTACGCCGCGTACGACGAGGACGTCACCGGCATCCTGAAACCCGGAATGGCGGCCGACATTACCGTTCTCGATCGCGACATCTATCACATTCCGCCGGAAGATTTCTTTAAGACGAACGCCGTCATGACCATGGTCGAAGGCGAGATCGTCTACCGCTCCGCGGAGTTTTAATTTTTGATAATCTTTAAGGATTTATATACCTTAACAAATTTATAAGGATAAGCAATGGAAGATAAAAAAGCATTGGAACAAAACCTGAGCTCCGAGGAAACCGAATTCAAGCGTGAGATCGGCCTCTTCGGCGGCATCTCGATCCTCGGCGGCATCATGATCGGCGGGGGCATCTTTTACCTCGGCTCGTACGTACTCATGCGCGCCGGGATGAGCCTCGGCTGGGCGTTGGTCTGCTGGGCCATCGGCGGTCTGATCTCCATGCTCGGCGGGCTGTGCTACGCGGAGCTGGGCGCGATGATGCCGAAGGCCGGCGGTTCCTCCGTCTACCTGAACATCGCCTACCATCCGCTGATCGGCTTCCTCAGCGGCTTCTCCGGCTGGCTCATCAGCCTTCCGGGCTCCATCTCCGCGGGCGTCCTGGCGTTGACCGCCATCTTCGGCCTCAGCGGCACTACGGAGAAAATCGTCGCCTCCGTGCTGATCATCCTCTTCACCCTTTACAACACCTTCGGCATCAAGGGCGGCAGCCGTTTCCAGAGCCTGGCCATGATTGCCAAGCTGATCCCGATTGCCATTATCATGCTCGGCGGCCTGATCTTCGGGAAAGTTTCGCCGAACCTCTCCCTCGCCGCGCCGGAAGGCGTCACTTCCGTTTCGCAGATGATCACGATGATCGCCTTCGCGACCGTCGCCACCCTCTGGGCGTATGAAGGCTGGACGAACCTCAACCTCGTCGCCGAGGAGATCAAGAACCCGAAGAAGAACCTGCCGCTCGCGCTGATCATCTCCATCGGCGGCATTGCCCTGATTTACATCCTCTTCAACTTCGCCATCTACCGCGTCCTCGACATCAACGAGATCACCGAGCTGATCAACAGCGGAGAATACTACCTCGGCACCGTCGCCTCCAAACGGCTCTTCGCCTCCGCCGGCGGCCTGATTGTCACCGTCGGCATGGTCATCTCAATGATCGGCTCCGTCAACGGCGTGACCATCGCCGGCCCGCGTCTGCCTTACGCCATGGCGCAGGAAGGCCATTTCTTCAAAGCCTTCGGCAAGCTTGACGAGAAATACAAAGTCCCGACCAACGCGCTGTGGTGCCAATGCGTGCTCTCCCTGCTGCTCGTATGGTTCCGCGACCTCAGCCAGCTGACCTCCCTCGTAGTCTTCGCGACGCAGTGCTACAACACGCTCATCATCCTCGCCGTGCTCGTGCTGCGGAAGAAGATGCCGGAGATGAACCGTCCGTACAAGGTCTGGGGCGGCGCCGTGACCGTCATCATCGCCGCGCTGATCAACATCGCCTGCCTTGTCAACACCGCCGTCTCCGACCCGGTGACCGCCCTTCTCGGCCTCATCGTCCCCGCCGTCGGCTGCGTCGTCTATTTCATCTTCGACAAACGGATGAAAAAGCAAGCCTGAATTGAAAAGACCGCGGAGCGCTCCGCGGTCTTTTTTTATTCCTTGATATAATCCTTTTTCTCGAGCACGAGCGGCGTCACATTGCCCTCGAAGAACGGAAACGGTTCGCCGACAACGCGCCCGCCCATCCCAACGACGATCTTCACCGTCGTGTCGCGGGCTTCCATATGAATCGTCTCGACGCCCATGGCAAACAGATCCTCGAACGCGAACCGCGCCAGCGCCGTCCCGATCCGGTGCCTGCGTTCGGAAGGGATGACGAAGAACCGTCCGCAATGGGTTTGACCGTCCTCCTTCCACGAAGCAACCCCGGCGGCGATCCTCTCCCCCGCCGCCGCGCACCAGCAAATCGGCCCCTTCGCCAAGAACGCGTCAATATCATCCGCCGGAATCCCCTGTTCCCGGGTAAACACCTCCGACGCCATCCCGAGAATCACGGGAAGTTCCTCCCGCGTCGCACGCCTGATAATAAACCTATCCACTTTCCGCTCCATCAGTTCAAAATATGCACATTCATTATACAACCACGGAGTACATTCGTGCGCGC
>CAVIKW010000103.1:0-6968 GCA_963643375.1 Flexilinea sp.
GGGAGATCAGATTGAAAAGCGCCCAGGCGATACAGAAATACAGCGTCCAGTAAGAGAAGATGAGGTTCAGATACTTCAGCATATTCCGCTTGCCGATCAAAGCCGGGCGGAGCGACTCCATCTTCTCAAAGCAGCTGCCCACGACCCAGAACAGCGCCAAAATCAAGGCATACACCGCCGCGTACTTCACCCGGCGTTTGTCCGCGTCCTTGAACGCGAAGCGCAATCCCACGGCGAAGCACACGAAAGCAAGCACCAGCGCCCAAACCGGCTTCCCGGTCGGCACCAATCCCTCGGCGGAAATCTCCACCCGCCAGCCGAAAACGGCGAGCGCGCTCATCAATACGGACACGACCCAAGTCATAACAGTTCCTTATAAAAGTCGGCGTGCTTCTCCGCGATGGCATCCCAGGCGAGGTTCTCCTCGGCGAAGCGCTTTCCGCCTTCTCCGAGACGTTGGCGCAGCTCGGCATCCGTCATCAATCGGCGCAGCCCTTCACGCAGGGCCTCGACGTCATTCGGCGGGACGAGGAGGCCGGTTTCGTTGTCCTTGACCATGTCGGGAATCCCGCCGACGTTGGTGGCGATCACGGCTTTCCCGAAGGCGAACGCGGTCGGGATCACGCCGGACTGCGTGGCGGAGAGGTACGGCAGGGCAACGATCGACGCAAGACTCATGAACGACGCGACTTCTTTCGTGTCCAGGAAGCGGTTCACCGGGATGATTCCGTCGTAATTCATCTTATTATAGTAGGGTTCGAGGTCGCCGGAGCCCGCGATGATGAGCTTCCATTCGGGCATCTCGGCCAGCAGCGGACGCGCGGCGTCGAGCAGGACGCCGAGCCCCTTGTAGGGAGAAATGCGGCCGAAGAAAAGGATCTCTTTCATCTCCCTTAAGGGGCTTTTGTATTCGGTGAAGAAGTCATACATGCCGTGCGGGACGACGAGAATCTTTTCCGCGGGGATGCCCTTTTCCACGAGAATGGACTTCGCCTGCTCGGTCAGCACCACGAAGGCGTCCGGCATACGGCGGAAGATGGATTCGGTGATTTTGAAGTAGAAGGGCGTCCCTTCGTGATGGACCACGTCGTGAACGGTGTACACCAGCGGCTTTTTCAATGTATCCTTGATGAAGCGTCCCAGCTTGGGATTCCATTCCTGAGCGGAGGTGACGTGCACGATGTCGGGGTTGAATTCCTCGCTGAGGCGGCGCAGTTCTTCCCAAACGGATGAGGAGAAGAGCTTCGTGAGGGTGCCTATCATCCCTTTGCCGGTGTCAATCGTCTGCAGGTCAACGCCGGTCAAATCCATCTCATGCACGGCGTTCGCCGCGCAGATCAGGCGGACGGGAAGGACTTGGCTCAGGCTCTTCGCCAGACAGTCATTGAACTGCAGCAGCCCGCCGCGGCGGGTCAGGCAGATCAGCAGGACGCGGGGATTCTCATTCATTGGCTGTTCCTCCAAGCGCGGAGCAGTCGAGCAGGCCGCTCAGCTCCGCCGCGAGTGTGTTCCCGCCCGTCTCTCGGTCAATCCGGCGCCACAGGGCGCAGAGCGGATCGTTCATCACGGGCGTGGTTTCCATGGCGGCTTCCGTCTGCGCGATGGCATCGGAAATCCGCCCGGCGTGGGCGTATCCCTCAATGAAGGGGATGCGTTCCATCGGGTCATTCGGGTGATCGTCAAGGGCGAACGCGGTGTCGCCCAGCTCCGCGACGCTTTCCCAGTCCTCTTTCTGGCGGGCAAGGTCCGCGGTCTCGTAATAATAACACCAGCCGTGCGCGGGCTCCGCGCCGAACTGCTTCTCCGGCAGCGGTTCATATTCCGCGTCGGTGATGATGCGGTCGTAATTGTTCAGCTCCGCGGAGGTCCGGTCGATCTCCGGGATCATGCGGTTGTAAACGTCCACCTCCGGGTCCAGCACGTGAACGCAGCCCGGGGCGTTATAGTAGACGGCAATCATGTCATCCGTGCTGCCGTAGAACTGCCCGGTCAGGTATTCCTGGAACACCTCATTGCCGGAGGTCAGTCCGCTGAGGGTGTTCTCGCGCTTGGTGTCGGTATACAGCATGTATGGGATGCGGTCGTTTTCGTACTCATCGGCGTAAATCCAGTTCAGCGGGGCAGTCAGGGAGTTATCCGTGGAGAAGCGGATGGGCAGGACGTTAGTCACGACGACCGTGTCTTCCTCAATGTCCGGCACGCGCCACTTGAGCTGGTTGAAGAAGTCCTTCGTCAAGGTCCAGTCGCGGCGGTATTCGTTGCCGGTGTAGAAGAGATGCCCGGCGGCCAGCCCGATGAAGACAGAAGCGAGGACGACCGGCACGATCCGCGGACGGGTGATGAGGTCCAGGATGCCGGCCAGGAACAGGCTGATGCCCGGCATGAACGGCAGGGTGTAGCGGCCGTTCTGGAAGATGAAGTTGATGGGGCTCTCCGTCAGCCAGAAGGGCTGGCCCGCGAGGAGAATGGCGAGAACGCCGATGCCGATCATCTCAAGGTCCTGCCGCGTCTTGCCGTCCCGCGCCTTGCGGAAGAGGAAGAGGAACACGCCGCTCACGACGCAGACCGCCGCGCAGATCAGGAAGAAAACCAACGTCGAACGGGCGCCGAACTCCGTTTTATTCGGGAACCCGAACATCGTCCCCCATCCCTCGAAGACCACGCGGAAGCTGTCTTTGAACATCCCGCCGATGTATTCAAGCACGGTCGAGAGCGGATCCGCCTTGAAGTCGGTGAGGAGCTTGAATTCGTAGTGCAGGGTTTGGGTTTTGTTGAAGAACATCCGATACGCAGCGCCGCAGAGGAAGACCCCGGCGAAGGGGATCACCGAACGCAGGGAGGCGCGGACGAGGTCTTTGCGGACGGTGTCTTCATCCGCGAGGGCTGCCGCGATGAAGAAGGGACGCAGCAGCTCGAGGAGGAAGAAGTATTCCGAGGCGAAGAGGTTCACCAACGCGATCAGGGCGGCGAGCACGATCCGCAATACCCGGCGCTTCGGGGAGCGGGCGGCGCGGATGGAGAACACGAAAGAAAGGCACAGCATCCCCATCAGGAAGAAGGAGAAGCTGAAGTTGACCGCGATCGGGCGCATGGTGAAGCCGGGATAGGCGGTGAAGAGCAGGGCGCCGAGCACGGCCGCGAAGGTCTTCCCCCGCCAGGTCTCATGAATCAGCAGCCCGAGGCAGAAGCCTCCGAAAACCTGCATCACGAGGCCGTAAATCTGCGCGATGAGCGGAGAGCCGTTGTTGATGAGGATGGCGATGTTATGCAGCTGTCCCGCCACCGGCCGGCTGAAGCTGAAATGCCGCAGCAGCCCTTCGTAGCCCACCGCCAGCCGCGTCCATTCATACGGCCAATCATCCCAGTAGAATCCGAGCTTGTTCAGCAGCAGTCCGTACGAGAACAGCACGAACGCCGCCAGCGGGATGAGGACGAGGATGTATTTCTTTTCTTTAAGCTTCTTCATAAGTTTTCTTAAGTATTCGTTCGAAAGATCAGCAGCGCGGCAATCAGGCACTGCAGGATGGCAAGGGCCGTCGCGCCCCAGACAAGCTCCGCGGTGCGCCGGGAGTTCGCGTTTTGATACAATCGCAGTCCGAGAACGGAGCCCGCGGCCCAGATAATCACCGCGCTCAACGGTAACGACATATTCACCGCGGTCGGTGTCCCGGTTGCCTCACCCGTCGGGGTCACCTGAAAGCGGGAGCCGACGAGAATGAAGAGCAGCACCAGCAGAATGACGGAGGCGATGGAGCAGATCCGCCCCGGTTTATCCTTCCAGGCCTCGATGACCCAATTCGCGGGACGGCGCGACTCCCAGCGGACGTTGGACAGCGCCCCGAGCTGCAGCACGCGTTCGAACCCGAGCATGAATTCGTCCGGGTCTTCGGGAGAGACGGCGTAGATATACCTCGAGGTGCCGAGGAAGAGCATCGTCTCCGTGTCGGACGCCAGGAATTCAAAGGTGAGGCCGTCCTTCGTCGGGACGGTGCCGAGATACGCGCCGGGCATGGGAATCACCGACCACGGCACGTCGCAGGTCATGTCCTGCGGTCTGCGGATCCATTCCACCGCGTTGAGCGGGATGACCTCGCGGCGCTGTCCCCAGCGGATGTGCAGTCCGTCGCGGCGCAGATCATACGAGGAAAAGATCAGGCTGTAGAGACGGTAGAGCAGAAATACCAGCGGGACGGCTAAGATCAGCATGGCAATGAGCAGCAGGGCGTATTGAATGCCTTCCTGCGCTGTTCCGAAGGTGATCGCCAAAAAAACTTCGAGCCCGATCAGCAGCAGGCACAGCGCTAAATGCAGGGCAATGCCCTTGCCGCGCGCCGGGGGGAAACTGTAATCGGACTCGTTTTGTTCCATGATTTAGAAGACCTGGCGAAGGGCCGCGCCGACAGCGGCGACCTGTTCACGGGTCATCTTGCCGGAGAACGGAATGGCAAGACCGCGGCGTCCCAAGTCTTCGGTGACCGGGAAGCTGCCTTCCGTGTAGCCGAACTTCTCCTGCATGTAAGGCTGCAGATGGATCGGCGAGAAGTACGGGCGGACCGGGATGCCGAGGCCCTTGAGCTTGGCGCTGATCTCGTCGCGGCGTTCCGCGTCCTTGAGGCGGATGACATACACGAACCAGCTGTCGCGGGTGGTGGTTGCCGCGGTGTGCGGCAGCTCGATATTCTCGTTGTCCGCGAGCTCTTCACGGTACCATTCCGCGACTTGGGCGCGGTTGGCGATCAGGGTGTCGATGCGCTTCATCTGAACGGCGCCCAGGGCGGCGCTCATCTCATCCATGCGGTAATTGTAGCCGAGGTAGGTATGCGCCAGCCAAGTATCGCCGACGGCGCGTCCCTGATTGCGCAGGGAGCGGACCATGTCCGCGCCGGCGTCATTGTTCGTGACCACGAGGCCGCCTTCCGCGGTCGTGATCTGCTTGTTCGGGTAGAAGGCGAAGACGCCGTAGTCCGCGAGCAGGCCGGCGTGGCGTCCCTTGTACATCGCGCCCAGCGCCTCGCAGGAGTCCTCGATCACGGTCAATCCGTAGGGAGCGGCGGCCGCGTTGATGGCGTCGAAATCCGCGGGCTGTCCGAAGACGTCCACGGCCAAAATGCCCTTGAGTTTGCCGTCCGGGTTGCCGCCCTTCGGAGGCATCCGGTTCGCCGCGGCGGCTCCGCCCTTCATCAGGTCCTCAACCGCCTGTTTGAGCTGAACGGTGTCGATGTTGCCCGTCACCGGTTCCGCGTCCACGAAGACCGGCGTGATCCGTTCATAGAGCAGGACGTTCGTCGAGGAGACGAATGAGAACGGCGTCGTGATGACGATATCGCCGTCCGTCCAGCCCGCGGCGCGGACGCAGAGGTGCAGCCCCGCCGTGCCGGAGTTGACCGCTACGGCATGCTTCGCGCCGGTGAAACGGCGGAAGGCTTCCTCGAATTCCAAGACATACGGCCCCATGCTGAGGTAATTGGTTTCCATCACCTTCGCGACGGCCGCGCGTTCTTCATCGGTAATGTCCGGCAGGGACATCGGGATATTGATTTTCTGTTGATAATCCATGTGAGCCTCCGAAATAGATCGGGTTTATCGCTGATAGTAATTGTTACCGCCGTTCATGGGCGGCATCTGATACGCCTGGGTCTGCGGTTGGACGGCATCCTGTTCAATGACGACCTTCTCCTCCATGCGGACCTGACCGCGGAGGAATGCGCCGTCTTCGGTGGCGAAGCTTACGACGGAGACATCGCCCCAGACACGCCCGGAGGAACGGATCTCAAGCTTCTCGGCGGTGATATTGCCGCGGACCGTGCCTTCGACGACGACGGTATTCGCCCGCATATTCATGCAGGTCACGCGTCCCGTCTCACCCACGACGATCATGCCGCGGATCTGCATATCGCCCTCGAAAGTGCCTTCAATGCGAATGCCGCCCGCGCCGCGCAGGCTGCCGCGCCAGTTGATCCCCGGACCGAGGACCGAGGTCACGCGTTCAATCGCGGCCGCGCCGGTCTGAGCGGAAACATTGCTGTTGTTATTGTTGTTCGCGCGCTTAAACACTTCTTGAGATTCCTTTACGCCATTTTCTTAAGGTTCTGCGGCAGCGGCTGAGCGTTCCGCGGCGGCCAGATCATGCCCGCGAACACGCGTCCGCCTTCGGGGACATTGCCCTTGACCACGGCGCTGTTGCCGACCCGGGCCTTCGCCCCGACCGTGACGCCGAGATTGACGGTAGCGCCCATGCCGATCTGTGCGTAATCGCCGACCGTGACATTCCCCGCCAGCAGCGCGCCGGGGGAGAGATTGACGATCTCGCCGATGTTCCCGTCATGTGAGATGATGACGCCCGCGTTGATGAGCGTACCGAAGCCCACCCGCGACTCACTGCTGATATAGCTCTGCGCCAACACCTGCACGCCGTCCGCCAAGCTGACCGTATCCTCCACGAACGCCGCCGGATGCACGACCGTCGGGAACTCGAATCCGTGCCCGCGCAGCCGGTCGAAGATGTTCTTGCGGACCTCGTAATGCCCGATCCCGCCGACAGCGTTGACCGCGCCCGAGATTCCCTGCGCCCGGACATCGGCGAGCTTCTCCGCTCCCCCGATCACCGGCACCCCGGAGATCAACGTCCCCGCCGCGGCGGCATCGTCAATGATCCCCGCGATCGGCATTCCCAACAGCCGCAGCAGGGAAATCAAAGACTTGGCGTGACCGCCCGCTCCGTAGATAATCACTTGATTTTGCATGTCCTTATTTTAATACAGAATGGGCAGAGTGACCAGTGCGGAATGACCGGGGAGAAAAGAGTGACCGGAGACCAGAGACCAGATAACATACTTGTGGCGCAGCTTCAAATATCGAACGCGTTTGAATAGGTAATAGACGCTCCGCGAAGGGGAGCGTAAAAAAAAGCGCCCGATACAGGAAGCATATTTTCCTTTATCGGACGCCTCTATTGCCTATTGCCTACT
>CAVIKW010000104.1:0-6959 GCA_963643375.1 Flexilinea sp.
CCCAGGAGACTGCCACTATGAAATTCCTCATCGCCGGATTCGGCTCCATCGGGCGCCGACATTTACGTAATCTGATTTCTCTCGGACAGGACGACATCGTCCTGCTCCGTTCACACAAAAGCACCCTCCCCGAGGATGAGATCAAAGACATCCCGGTCGAGACGAACATCACCGACGCGCTCGCCCATCACCCGGACGGCGTCGTCATCGCGAATCCGACCGCCCTCCACCTCGATACAGCAATCCCCGCCGCGGAAGCGGGCTGCGCGGTGTTCATGGAGAAGCCGGTCACGGATTCCCTTGACCGCCTCCCCGAACTGCGCCGGGCGCTCACGAAGAACGGCGGACGGATGCAGATGGGGTTCCAATTCCGCTTCCACCCGGGCTTCGCCACCCTTCGCGAACTCATCGACACGGGGCGGATCGGGCGGCCGCTCTCGTTCCGCGCGGAATGGGGCGAATACCTCCCCGGCTGGCATCCCTGGGAAGACTACCGCAAAAGCTACAGCGCCCGCAAGGACCTCGGCGGAGGCGTGCTGCTGACGCTTTCGCATCCGCTGGATTATGTCCGCTATCTCTTCGGCGATCCGGATTTGATCTGGGGTATGAACGGCAAGATCAGCGACCTTGAACTCGAGGTGGATGACATTGCCGAGATCGGCATGACCATGAAGAACGGCATGACCGGCTCCATTCATTTGGATTACTACTGCCGCCCGGTCCGCAACCAGCTCGAAGTCATCGGTTCGGAAGGCTGTCTGAAGTGGACGAACGACGACTCCAAGGTCGTCCTCACCGCCGCGGACGGTACCGTCGAGGAATTCCTGCCCGCGGGCGGATTCGAACGGAATCAGCTCTTCATCGGCGAGATGCGGCGCTTCATCGAAGTCACCGCCGGCACCGCCGCGCCGTCCTGTACGCTGGATGACGGCATCGCCGCCCAGCGGATGGTGGACCTCGTCCGCCGTTCCTGGGCCGAGAAGCGGATGCTCCCCTACGCGGAGGAGAAGTGAACAGCAAGACGAAGTCCCGCCTTCAAGGGCTGCTCGTTTGGCTGTGGTTCATCCTCCTGGCCGTTGTCTTCACGCGTCCGTTGATCGCGCGTTCGGCGAATGAGATCGCGGGCGAGATCGGCGACAACATCTATTTCATTTGGATGATCGGCTGGGTCAAGAAGGCCCTCTTCACCCTGCACGTCGACCCGACCGATGTTTGGTTCCTGAACTACCCCGAAGGCTGGGACATGGCCCGCACCGAGATGACCCCGGCGCAGCTGGCATTGGCGCAGCCTTTCGCCTTCCTCGGCAGCGAAGTCTTCGCCTACAACATGACCATGCTCGTGAGCTTCGTGCTCTCCGGGTGGATCACATACGCCTGGGTGAAGCACATGACCGGCTCGCGGGCGGCCGGCATTCTCTCGGGAACGATCTTCGCCTGCCTGCCTTACCGTCAGGCGCATTTCCTCATCGGACACCTCAACCTGTCCGGCACGCAGTGGATTCCGCTCTTCTTCTGGGGCTGGTTCGACCTCATGCGTCCGGGAACCGGGGAGGTCCGCCGCAAGGCCGCGCTGAAGTCCGCCATTGGCTTGGGATTGACGGCGCTGACTTCGCAATATTATTTCTTCATGATGGTCATCGTCGCGGGCTTCCAAGCGGTGTGGATGGTTTTCGTCCATCACCGCGAGAAGCTGAAGGACCCCGCCTTCTGGCGGAGCTGCGCGGCGTTCATTCTGTATTCCCTGCCGCTGCTGATTCTGGCGGAACTGCCGTTCCTGCGCCTCAACGGTGAGGGCGGGATGCCCGACCGCGACTGGGGCTCCGTGCGGATGTACTCCGCCGGGCTGACGGATTACCTGCTGCCGAGCACGACGCACTTCCTCTTCGGCAATTGGGTCGGCGAACACTTCGACCGCAGCATCTGGATCGAGGCCACGCTCTACGTCGGCATTGCCGCGCTCGCGCTCTTCATCTTCGCCATGATCCGGCGCAAGGACATCCGCTGGGAACGGCGCATGTTCCTCACGGGGATCGTGATCGCCGTTGTGTTCTCCATGGGCACCGACCTGCATTGGAACGCCGCCCCGGTTGAGTTGACCCTGCCCGCGTTCCTCGCGGAGAAGCTCGGGCGGACGACCCTGCCGATCCTGCTGCCGGGTTATTTCTTCTTCAAATACTTCCCCTTCTTCGCCAAGCTCCGCGCCATGATGCGCTTCGGCATCTTCGCCGAACTGCTCATCGCCGCGGGGGCCGGGTACGCGGTCTGCGGCAAGCTCGCGGAAGGCAAACGCCGCGTGTGGATGACGATTGCCGCCTGCGCGCTGGTGGTCTTCGACTTCTTCCCCAAAGCCGTGACGAATTTCGCCGAAGTCGGGCCGCGGGAGGCGGACCTTTGGGTCGCGCAGCAGCCCGAGACGGGGTCCGTGATGCGCTATCCGTTTTATCTGAATGACGACCAAGCGGGCACCTACTACACACTTTATCAGGAAAAGCCCTTCATCGGCGGCTTCTTCAATGCCTTCCCGACGGATCAATACAAAGCCATCAAAGACGTGATGAACGGCTGGCCTTCGGCGGACTCCGTCGCGCTCGCGAAGGAACTCGACGTCTCCTTCTTCCTTGTGGAGCGGGACGAGACCGAGAAAGCCATCGCCGAAGGGACGATCCCGTGGGGCAGCATGGATGAAATCGCTGCCGCCGCGGAGGAGCAGGGGCTCGTCCTCAAAGGCTCCTTCGACGGGGTCGACATTTGGCAATACGCGGAGAGTGAATAATCAATGGAAAAGCGGAATGAGAACAAACACGACCGGCTGAATGCCGTCATCGCGGCCGGCTGCGCCGCCATCGGGATGATCCTGCTCGGCGTCTCCATGCAGCGCGGCGCGGGGATCGGAGGCGACGCCGCGATTTACCTCACCTCGGCGCGGAACTTCGCCGCCGGGAAGGGGCTCGGCCTGATCAGCGCGGACGGCTCGTTCCGCCTGATTCCGTACTTCCCGCCGTTCTATCCGCTGGTGCTGTCGCTCTTCGCCCTGTTCGGCGCGGACCTCAGCCTCACGGCGCTCATTCTCAATCTCCTCTTCCACGGCGGATTGGTCTTCGCGGTCTCGCGGTGGACCCTGCGGCACAGCCGGGACATCATCCCCGGCGCGCTTGTGGGATTGCTCCTCGCCGGGTCGCCGATCCTCATCCCCGCCTATTCCTGGGCCATGTCCGAACCGCTCTCCACGCTGCTCGGCTTCCTCGGATTGATTGCGCTGATGAACTCCTTCGGCAAGGGACGGAGCGCGGGATTTTGGCTCTCCGCGGTGCTGCTGGGACTGTCGTTCCTGACCCGCTACGCCGCCGCGGCTTTCATTGCCGCCGCGTGCGTGATGATCTTCTTCTTCCGCAAAGAATCCTTCGCCCGCCGCTTCGTTGACGCCCTGCTCTACGGCATCGTCACCGTCATCCCCATGCTCGTTTGGCTGGTGATCGACTACCGCCTGACCGATACCGTCGCCTCCCGCTCCATGCTGGAAGGGCAGACCGCGGCGCTCTGGGCGGCGTTCGTGCCGAAGTTCTTGAAAGTATTGCAATTGTGGGTGCTGCCGGACTCCATGGTCGAACGGCTGCCGTCCTTCCTCTTGAACGGCATCGCCGCCGTCTGCCTGATTTTCCCGGCGGTCCTCTTCGTCGGCTGTTTGATCCGCAAGGGAGAGAAGAGCCCCGTCCGCCTGATGCTGATGACGCTCTCCGTCTTCTCCCTCTGCTACGACCTCCTCATCCTTTACGTATCGCTGAACACCTACCCGCCGATCACCATCAACACGCGGATGATGCTGCCGGTGTACGTTGCCGAGCTGTGGGCGGCCATCCTGCTCGTCGGCGAGGTCCGCGCGAAGAAGCTCCGCGCCGTCCTGCTGCTGCTGACCGCCGCGTTCGTCGGCTTCAGCTGCCTGCGCGGGGTCCGCATTGCCCGGCAGAACGCCATTGACGGCCTCGGTTATAACTCCGCCGCTTGGCAGAGCTCCGAGACCGTGGACTGGATCAAGGCGAATATTCCCGCGGACGGAACCATCGTCACCAACGAGGAGACCGCCCTGCTTTACCTGCTCGACCGCGTGTCCTACCCGGTGCATGAAGTTTATGTCACCGAGCCGGACGCGGAATATTACGCCTATGAGTCCGACACGAACCTCGAAGGCGACTCCGCCCGTGAAGCGTTCCGCCGCGGCGGGGCGTATCTCGTGATCTTTGACAGCTTCGAGGATCAAATGGCGGATATCTACCGCGACGAGACGAATGCCCGCATTGAGGCGCTCTTCGCCAACCTGAACCTCGTCTACGACGGGGATGACGGCAAAGTCTATACCCTGAGGGACGGCGAATGATGATCTTTTCGGGCGTCCTCGGACTGTGCCAATCGCTCTTCCTGCCCGCGCTGATCGTGATGAAGCTCGCGAAGCTCCGCGGCGGATTGATTGAACGGCTGATCCGTCTCTTTCCCCTCAGTCTGCTGTGCACTTACCTCGGCGTGTATCTGCTCTGCCTGCTGCACGTCTACACCCGCCCGGTCGTCTTCGCAATCCTCGCGCTTGAATGGCTCGCGGTGCTTTGGCTTTACCGCAAGACGCTGACCGCTCCGATTCGTGAGAATTTGAAACGGATTTCGGACGCGCTGCGGAAGGAATTCGAGCCGCTGCGTTCGGACGGGAATTCCGGCGCCGGGGCGATTCTCGGACGCTGGATCTGGATCGGCGCGGGGTGCATGGCGCTCTCCGGCGTGATCTGGGCAATTCATCTCGTCCGCCTGAATGTCGGCACCGTCTTCACCGGCTGGGATACGCTCTTCTCGTGGAATGCCTACGCCGAAATGTGGGCGGGAGGAGGCATTCCGCTCGTTGGCGGGATGTATCCGCAGCTCGTTGCGGCGAACTGGTCCGTCTCCTATGTATTGCAGGGCGCGGACGCGGTGCAGTTCTTCAACACGCTGCTGCCGCCGCTGTTCTTCCTGATGATCGAGCTGATGCTCTTCGACCTGGGATTTCAGCGCCGGGAAAGCGGATTCTTCTTCGCGGCGGTGATCTGCCGTTACATGATGAAGAAGCTGCTCGGCGACGGGCTCTTCGACGGCTACATGGATGCCCCCGCCGCGGCGATGTGCCTTCTGGTGTTTTATACCTTCCGCAAAGCCGAAGGACGGGACGCTGACGAACGCCGTCAATGCCTCGTCCTCGGATTGATCTTCGCGGCGGAAGCGGCGGTCACGAAGCAGAGCGGGTTCATCGCCCTCGCAATCGCTCCCGTCATGACGGCGCTGTGGATGAAGGACGACTTCGCCGCCCTGCCGAAACGGCGCAAGGTGCTGCTCATTGCTCTGATGCTCCTGATCGTCCTCCCCTGGTACGCGCACTGTCAGCTGACCCGCGGACAGGCGGGCGAACAGAATTTGATCGCGGAAGGCATCACGTCGTTCAACGAAAGCTACGACATTCACCATAAACTCAACCTCGCCCGCGAGGCGCTCGGCAAGTATATCCTCGTCTTCATCCTCGCGCTCGTCGGCGTTCCCCTCATCCCGCGGAAATACCGGCTGCCGCTGATCCTGTTCAGCGTACCGCTGACGGTGATCTGGGCGGTGTATTACACTTACGACGCGCGGAACCTGGCGGCCGCGCTCCCGTTCGTCTCGATCATGGCGGGATTGGCCATCGCGAGCCTCGGCCGGCTCTGCGCCAAGCTCCCCCTCGGCGGGATTTCATCCGCGGTGTTTATTCTCATCGCGGTCGCGGCCGCCGCGTTCGGATTACGGAAGCTCTGTCCGGATGACAAACTCACCGCCGATCAGGTGACGGCGCAGAAGGAAATCTTCGGCGCGAGATTGAACGCGGAGCTGCTCTACGGCGTATTCGGCGAGGAGCACGGCGGGAATGACATTTACACCGACTACCCCGCGTATTTCCTCCCCGGCTACAGCGAATGCTGTTCCTCCGCGGACCTGACCGACACCGGTCAGATGAGCCAGGTGCTGGCGGGTGAGAAAGTGCAATGGATGCTGCTGCCGGAGGTCTTCCCGAACAACACGGACGGGGCGAAGGCAATCTTCGATCAATGCGTCGCGGACGGCGTCTGCGTCAAACAGGCCTGCAGCGACGGGTATTACAAAAATTACTGTCTTTATCAAGTCAACCGAAAATAAACCATTAGGAGTGAAAGCATGCATATCGCGATCGTAAATGACGACGGTATTAACGCGCCCGGGATCCACGCGCTGGCTGCCGCGGCGAAACAATTCGGGAAGGTCAGCGTCATCGCGCCCGACCGCAACCGCTCCGTCAGCGGACAGCACAAGACCCTCGGCGCCCCGCTGCGCCTCGACCCCGTTCCCTTCGCCGAAGCGGATCAAGCCTGGGTGTGCGACGGCAGCCCTTCCGACTGCGCCGCCTGCTTCGGCCTGGGTTTTGTTAAGGATGATCCCGTCGACCTCCTGCTCTCCGGCGTCAATCCCACCCCGAACCTCGGCATGGACCTGACTTATTCCGGCACCGTCATGGCGGCGGTGGAATCCTCCTTCTGGAACCTTCCCTCGGCGGCCTTCTCCATTCAATGCCCGCGGAAACGTCCGTCGGAGATTGACTTCTCCGCCATCGAGCACATCGTCCCGGTCGTGGTGGATTACATGACGGCGAATCCCTTGCCGAAGAACGTCTCGCTGAATGTCAACTTCCCCGACCTGCCGTGGGAGGAGATCAAGGGCTTCAAAGTCACCTTCGCGGGCGGGCGGAATTATTACGACGTCCTCGACCGCCGCGTCGATCCCTTCGGCCGGCCGTATTACTGGTTCGGCGGGGACGCCCCCGACTCCGTCTGTGAAGAAGGCTCCGACGGCGCCGCCCTCCGCGACGGATACGTATCCGTGACCCCGATTCATATGGACTTGACGAAGTACACGATGCTTGCGGGAATGTCCGCGTGGAA
>CAVIKW010000105.1:0-6939 GCA_963643375.1 Flexilinea sp.
GACCGCGCTTAAGCCTTCCCCTCGAGGGGAAGGGGGACCGCTTCGCGGTGGATGAGGTGCGCGATAGCCCAAAACGCCCGATATGCGAACACAAGCCGGCGACAGAAAAGAGCGCCGTACGGCGCTCTTCACTATTGCCTATTGCCTACTGCCTATTGCCTGTCTTTTGTCCTCAAAATATACACCGGGCGGCCTTTGACCTCCTGGAAGATATACCCGATGTAAACCCCGATGAAGCCGAGGATGATCATGAGAATCGCGCCGATGATCAGCAGCATGAACATCAGCGAAGACCACCCGGGGGCCAGGGACGAACTCCGTCCCGTCACCCAGAAGCTCAGGACGTAGATTGCCTCGATCAGCGCGAGGATCAGGAACAGGGCGCCGCAGCTCAGGCCGACGTAAAGCGGTACCATCGAGAACGAGAACACCGCGTCGGAGGCAAGGCGCACCATCTTCTTCAGCGAATACTTCGACTTCCCCGCCAGGCGTTCCGGCACCTCGAAGGGCAGGATCACCGACTTGAAGCCGATCCACGAAACCATCCCGCGAAGGAAGCGGTGGTATTCGGGCAGGGAAAGCAGCGCGTTCAGCGCCTCCCGATTCATCAGGCGGAAGTCCGCCCCGCCGGGGAGCATCTGCGTGTCGCTGACTTTATTGATGAGTTTATAGAAAGTCCCGGAGGACCACTTCTTGAAGGAAGATTTCCGCAGCGCGTCCTCGCGCTGGGTCAGAACAATGTCGTAACCGGAGTCCGCCAAGTCCAGCATCTGCGGGATGAGCGACGCGGGATGCTGACCGTCGCCATCCATGGAGATGACGTAGTCGCCCTTTGCCGCCTCAAGCCCGGCCGAGAGCGCGGCCTGGTGTCCGAAGTTGCGGCTGAAATGCAGCGCGTTGACATCCTCGAGGCCGTCCATAATCTCCGCGGTGCGGTCGCTTGAGCCGTCATCGACCATGATGATTTCCCATTCCCGGTCGAGACTGTCCAATACCTCGCGCAGCTGACCGTAAAAAATCGGCAGCGCCTCTTCCTCATTGTAAACCGGCACGACGACCGACAGCGACTTCTTTTGCTCTTCCATGCCTTCATTATACAACGAAAACCCGCCGCGCCGTGGCGGGAATTAGGATATAATCATATTCATGAACTCTATCGAAAAATTCCTCCTCGCCCTTGTCCTCATCTCGGTCAGCGGACTGTGCGCGGGATGTCAGATCGTCAAATCCTTTCAGGCAACGCCGCTGCCGCTGGAATCAGCCACGCCGGAGATCAGCCTGGACCGCGTGACGGACATTCCCACCCTGCCCCCGCTCACCCCGACGCCGACACTGCCCGTGGGGGAGAACATCCGCTACCGCGCGGAGCAAAACATTTTCGAGGAAGTCTCCTCCGAGATCATCCCCGACCGCTCCTATACGCAGGCAGTCATCCGCGGATACGTCACGGACTTCACCACAGAGACGGATGCCTGGGGCAATACCACCGCGACCGGCGCCTTCACCTTGCAGAACAACTCCGGCTCGCTCTATGAAGTGAGCTGCGACGACGCCTGTTTCCATGTGGATCAGGCAAAGAATTTGATCACCGCCTCCGCCATTCAGAAGGGGATGGAGGTCCTCGTCTTCGGCGCTTCCGCGGAAGAGACCTCGAAGATCAACGCCGACCTGATCGCCGTCCGCGCGCTCGCCTCCACGGAGACCTCCGCGTCGTCGATACAGTCGGAAACGGTCCTCGGCAGCGGATTGACCTACACCGAATACGAGCTGGACAGTTTCCCGCAGTTGAATCCGATCTCCGTCAGCGGTTCCACCCGTCCGCGCCCGACGAGCACACCCACGCCCACCGAGGAAGGGGCTTACGGCTACGGCTACGGATACGGTTATGACAGCCGCCCGACCTCCACGCCGAACCGTCCGACTTCAACGCCCGCACCCGACGAGACGGCATCCACGGAAGACGAGAAGACCTTGAACGAACGCCTGACCGACCGTCTCAATCACTCCCTGAGCAGCCGCGCGGATTACGCTTACGGCTCGTATGGGGAGAAGTACGCGGCTTACATTGAATACAACCTCGACGGCAACCGCGACCCGGAGCATCCGACCCGGGCGATGATGGATGTGGAGTCGAACGACTATCCCTTCTATGAATTCTGGTTCCCCTACACCGCGAGCCCGATGCACACCGACTGGGGCATCCTCTGCTACGCGGGCGACTGGTACATGCCGATGCGCCTGACGGTTGACATTGACCCCGACCCGGATGTCGCGAACATCGTTTACACCGACCGCGCCTACCGCAGCCAATCCAATTATGACGAAGAGAAGGGATACCTGCGCAGCTTCGGGTATTCCATCATCGACAGCAAACTGTTTTACTTCTACCAGAAGGAAGACGGCTACGGCATCTCAATCGGCCTCGAGGACTACGACCTCGGCTTCGATGACATTCCCTTCGGCTACGTCGGGGAATACACGGAAATGAATCCCTTCTACTCCGACGACCTGATCACCTTCTTCGGCCACCGTGACGGCAGATGGTATTACGTCGAGCTGACATTGAATGAGGATCTTTACAACAGCTATTACGGCTGGTAAAGACCGGAAAGAGAACCCGCATGACAAAACCCGAAATCTCTGTAGTCATTCCCTTTTTGAACGAGGAAGACAACCTGCCGCTCATCACCGCGGCGCTTGAGGAATACGTGCCGACGCTCGGCGTCCCTGTTGAAGTCGTCTTCGTCAATGACGGCAGCACCGACGGCTCCCGTGAATGGCTGGAGCAGGCGGAGTTCAAAAATTACACCGTCAAGCTCGTCAATTTCTCCCGCAACTTCGGCTCCCACGCCGCTGTCCGCGCCGGCTTCATGAATGCGTCCGCGGATAACTGCGTATGGCTCGGCGCCGACATGCAGG
Source organism: Flexilinea sp. (assembly GCA_963643375.1). Classification (GTDB taxonomy): domain Bacteria; phylum Chloroflexota; class Anaerolineae; order Anaerolineales; family Anaerolineaceae; genus Flexilinea. The sequence goes on from CAVIKW010000105.1 coordinate 2,920, forward strand.
AGCCGCTGGAGATCATCGGTGAGGGCTACAAGCTCGTGCAAGAGGGATATGACCTCGTCCTCGTGCAGAAGAACCAGGTCAAAGTCTCCAAATCCGAAGAGACCTTCTCACGGCTCTACTCCGCGATGATCCGCAAATGGGCAATCCCCGGCTACCCGGAGAAGGGCGTGAACACGATCTTCTTCAATAAAAAAGTCAAGGACAATCTGAACGCCAACCCCGAGCTGAACTCCTCCGTCGTGCTGCAGGTCATCTCGCTTGGGTTCAAGCAGACCGTCATCAACATGAACTACAACGAACGGGCCAAGGGTCAATCCAAATGGACCTTTGCCAAGAAGCTGAAGCTGCTGATTGACTCGTTCGCGGCCTTCTCCTTCTTCCCGATCCGCATGGTCTCCGTGATCGGCTTCGTCTTTGCCTTCATCGGCGCGCTGATGGCGCTGGACCTGGTGATCGTCAAGATTTTCAACATCCGCCCCGTCACCCTCGGCTGGCCGACCCTCATCAGCGTATTGATGCTCGGCTTCGGCATCACGAACATTTCTCTCGGCATAATCGCGGAATACCTGTGGCGCACTTTGGACGCCGCGCGGAACCGCCCGGTTTACATCATCGAGAGCGTGGAAAACATCAAGGAATAAAATCCCGGAGCGGTCTCCGCCCGGTTTTTGGAGCAAGAATTATGATCAATATTGTGCAGATCGGTTACGGCTATTGGGGCACGAATGTCGCCCGCAACCTTGTGCAGTCGAAGCAAACGAATCTCGTCGCACTTTCCGACATGTCGCAAGCCCGGCTTGACGCCGCGAAGGCCGTCTACGGCCCGGCGATCTCGGATTACACCACCGACTATGATAAATACCTGAACGACCCATCCATTGACGCGTTCGCGCTGGTCATCCAGACGGAGCCGTCCTTTGAGATCGCGAAGAAAATCCTCAACGCGGGGAAGAACCTTTTCATCGAGAAGCCGATGGCCTCCAACACGGAGCGCGCCATTGAGCTGAACCGCCTCGCGCATGAGAATCACGTCGTCCTTCATGTGGACCACATCATGATGTTCCACCCGATCATCCGCTACATCAAAAACATGTACGATACCGGCGCGCTCGGCGACCTGATTTACTTCGACATTTCCCGCATGAACCTCGGCCCGATCCGCCGCGACGTCAACGCCATGCTCGACCTCGCCGTGCATGACCTCGCCGTCATTGATTACATCTCCGGCGGGAAAGAGCCCTACCATGTCGAAGCCATCGGCGAGAAGCATTACGGCAGTCAGGAGACGTTGACCTACCTGACGCTCAAATACGACGGCTTCCTCGCGCACGTCAAATCCAGCTGGATCTCCCCCATCAAGGAACGCCGAACGATGATCGGCGGCACGAAAAAGATGGTCATCTTCGACGATATGCGCACCGTGGATAAGCTCACGATCTACGATCAGGGCATTGTCGAGACCGGGGAGGAATACGGCCTGTACGAATTCAAGGCGCGGACCGGCGACATCACCATCCCGTACATCCCGCAGGAAGACGCCCTCCGCAACTCCATTGAGCACTTCGCCGGATGCGTCCGCGACGGTCACGAGTCCATCGCGAACGGCGATCACGGCATCAAGATCATCCGCATTTTGGATGAGGCCAAACGCAAACTGGCCGAGACCCGTTGAACGGAAAGGAAAGACAGATTATGAGAAAAGTTCCGATCATGAAACCGTATTTCGATGACGAAGAGGCGAAAGCCGCCGCCGAAGCGCTTGCTTCCGGCTGGGTAGCGCAGGGCCCCCGCGTCGCCGAATTTGAGAAGCTTGTCGCCGCGCATGAAGGCTGCGCCTTCGGCGTCGCCACGACGAACTGCACCACCGCGCTGCACCTGCTGATGGTCGGCATGGGCTTCGGTCCGGGGATGGATATCCTCGTGCCGTCCTTTACCTTCGTCGCCACCGGCAACGCCGTGGAATACACCGGCGCCAACGCCATTCTCGTGGATGTCAACCCGCTGACGTTCAATATTGACGTCACCAAGCTTGACGCCTTCGTCGCCGAGCACTATACCGAACGCGACGGCAAATGGATCAACCCGAAGACCGGCAACGTCCTCTCCGGCATCGTCCCCGTCAACGAATTCGGGCTGTGCGCCGACATTCCCGCGGTGAATGCCTTCGCCGCCCGCTACGGGCTGAAGGTCATTGAAGACTCCGCCTGCGCGTTGGGCGCGAAGATCGGGGACACCCATCAAGGCGGGTTCGGCAATCCGTCTGCCGTCAGCTTCCATCCGCGCAAGTCCATCTCCACCGGGGAAGGCGGCATGGCCTTGATCAACGACCCCAAGCTCGCGGAGCACGTCCGCCAGCTCCGTTCGCACGCGGCCTCCGTCTCCGAAGTCCAGCGCAACGCCGGCAAGGGCTACCTGCTGCCGGAGTATAACGAGCTCGGCTTCAATTACCGCATGACGGACATTCAGGGCGCCATCGGCTGCGCGCAGATGAAGAAGCTCGACTACATCACCGAACGCCGCGCACAGCTTGCCCACCGTTACGACAAGCTGCTCCCGCAGGCCGTGCCGTACGTCCGCATCCCGACCGTCCCGGAAGGGTACACCCACATCTATCAAACCTACTGCACCATGGTCATCCCCGAAGCCGTGCATTGCGCCACGGTCGACGAGGCGAATGCCTTCCGCAATGAGTGGATGGACCGCCTTGAGCAGAACGGCATCGCCACCCGCCAAGGCACCCACGCCCTGCATACGCTCGGCTACTACGTCAAGAAGTACGGCTTCAAGCACGAAGACCTCCCCGGCGCGTATGCCTGCGACCGCCTGTCCCTCGCTATCCCGCTCTTCGTTGAGATGACCGACGACGATCAGGATTACGTCATTGAGCAGATGGCTTCCATCGCGAAGGACCTCCTCCGCTGAGACCGCGGTTGAGGCTTCGCTGAAGCCTCCCGAGTTCATGAATAACAAACGCCCGCCGAATTGGCGGGCGTTGTGTTTTATATTGTTACGGCTACTCTGAATCAGAGATCGGCCTCGACATCGAAGCTCTCGACGCCGAATTCATCGGTCACGACCTCTTCTTCCTCTTCTTCGACCGCGAGGGAAACGAACTCACTCAGGTACGCTTCCTCGGGAAGGCCTTCGAGGTAGGCCGGGAGATTGATGACGATGCCGTCCATATTGTAAGGCAGGGTGAGGGTGACGGGGACCGTCACTTCATCGTCGCCCTTTTCCTTGACGATGACGAGTTCCATCTCGAACTTCTGGCCCATGCAGGTCGCCATGCCGCGGTCCTTCTTGCTCAGTTTCGCGATGCGTTCGCCGTTGACATTGACGGTGATTTTGTGCATGGCGGTGATTTCCTCGCCGTTGTACTCAATCGTCTTGTTGTCAAGGTAAATCGTATGTCCGCGGCCGATGATGAACATCACGACGCAGATCGCAAGGAGAATCACAAGAGCGCCGATGCGGTACAACCATGTTTTGTTTTTCATTTGCTCTCCTCCAATTTCTGCTCCGCGGCAAGCTGCTGGCCGATGAGGCTCTTCTGCTTGCGTTTCTTCGTCTCATACATCACAAGCGCGATGGTAATGACGGCGTAGGAGACAAACACTCTGAAATACTCACCGATCATGGTGTCGCCGGTGATAATGCTGCCCGCCTTCGGCGCGACGATGAACATCGTGTGGAAGAGGACAACGCCGAGGAACACGTTGCCGATGGACGCTCTGTCAACCGAGGCACCGCCGACAAGCAGCGCCGCGATACAGAACATACCGATCTGGGAATGCGCGGAATAGGTGGCGATGTTGCCCATGTTCTGAAGGTAAATGACCATACCGAAGCCCGCGAGAACGGTGGAGATGACGATGGAAATCACTCTGGTGCGTTCAACGTTGATGCCGGCGTCTCTGGCGACTTCCATATCCTGACCGACAGCGCGCATATCCTGGCCGAGCTTAGTCTTGCGGAACCAGATAATGAAGAGGCACAGAATACCGATGACGATGAAGGTCA
>CAVIKW010000106.1:0-6919 GCA_963643375.1 Flexilinea sp.
CCTTCCCCTCGAGGGGAAGGGGGCCCGCTTGCGGGGGATGAGGTGCGCGATAGCAAAAAGCGCCCGATATTGGAATCGAGTTTTCCAATATCGGGCGCCATCTACTGACTATTGCCTTACAAAATCACCACCACACTCGCAATAATCACCGCCAGGACGGCAATCACGCCGCAGCCGGAGGAGCGTCTCGCGGTTTGCTGAGGACGGGGACCGCGTTGGTCGGGGCGGCGGGGACCGCCGGGGGCGACGGAGGGATTGCGGCGGCCGTTGCCGTTGAAGTTTTGCGGACCGCGGTCCATACCGCGGTCGCGGGGCGGTTCGGGGGGACGGCGATTACCGTTATTCATGCTGCTGCCAACCGCGGCGCCGGCGACTGCGGCGGCGCCGGTGATCAGGGAGCTCACCAAGGAGGACGCCTTCTCGACCGGGTCGTTGATGACGATCTTCTCACCGGAGGAGGTGTTGATGGTGATGTTCTGATCCTCGGTGTCGTCCAAATTGACCTCGATCGGCTTCTTCTCTTTCAGGGATTCGGCATAAGCCTCGGCTTCCTGTTTCGCGGTCTCGCGGGGATCAACGGATCCTTCCGGGATCGTGTCTTCGGAGAAGCCCATCCCGCAGTAATCGCAGACGCGGTTCTCGGGCGCGTTCGGCCCGCCGCAATGTGTGCATTCTTTCATTTCGCTTCCCTCTCAGTTTCTCTAAATCAATTCGTTTTGATTCGGGAAAATCAGCTCTTCGCAGAAGAATTGCTTCCCATCGGTTACATAGCCGTAATAAACCTCAATCTGCTCCGTGCCCGCGGCGTAAAACTCGAGCCGTCCTTGCTGAAGGATCCAACGAAGTTTGGCGTCGTCGGCTTCGGAAATGTAAAACACCGCTTTCGCCTGCTCATCCTCGACGATGATGATGCCGTATGAAAAGCCGCGGTAGGCGGGATGCTGCGGAATGCCGTCGATATCAAAAATACGAAGATATAGATCGTCAAGTTCCATATTCCCTCCGCTCAGCAGGACGGGAACCGCAGCAGCAGGTTCTCGAGCAGCAATTGGAGGTTGACGTTGGCGTTCAGGTAGGCGATCATTCGATTCACTTCGCTCAGGCAGGCGCGGAAGTCCTCGGGCGAACCTTTCGCCGCGGTTTTGGCCAGCTCGTCTTTCAGCGTCAGGAAGCTGATCGGCTGCGAATCCGGGTCGTCCGCAGCGGAGAGGAGCAGGAGGTCGCGGAAAAGCGACTGCCAAATCTGCAGGGTCTCGCGCAGGGCGGGGCGTTTGCGGATGTCCTTGAACTCCGAGGCGTAGGCGAAGCGCTTCACCGTGTCCTCCCCGAGAAGTTCCAGGCCGTCGGAGGCGATGGAGGTCATGTGCTCGACCTTGTCCGGATCGTCGGCCAGGCGCAGGGCGCAGCCGGCGCGGCCCGCGGCAAGGTGCGCGAGAATCTGTGCCTGATCGGGCGCGATCCCGCGGGTTTCGGCAAGTTTCTCCGCCAGGGCGTTCAGGGACATCGGGCGCAGACGGATGACTTCGCAGCGGGAGCTGATCGTCGGCAGCAGGGCGTTTTCGTTGCTGGCCGTCAGCAGCAGCTTCGAGAGCTCCGGCGGTTCCTCGAGCGTCTTCAGCAAGGCGTTCTGGGCGTTGATGTTGGCTTCCTCGAAACGGAGGAAGAGCGCGGTGCGGTACGGAGCGAAGTAGGGCTTCATGTTGAGGCTGCGTTGAATCTCACGCACGGTGTCGATTTTCAGCATCTCGCCCTGCTCGGCGGATTGTCCGATAAAGAGGTCCGTGTGCTGAAGTTTGTCGAGGTTGCGGCAGTTATAACATTCGCCGCAGAACTCACCCGGCGCGGGCGGGTTCTTGCAGTAAAGCGCCTTGACGAAGCACAACGCCAGCGTACGCCGGCCGATGCCCGGCGCGCCGGTGAAGAGATACGCGTGACGGGTCATACCGCCCGCGATATGCTTCTTCAGAAGGCTCTCAGCCCATTCATGACCCCAAACGTTCCAACTCATTTCTTCGCTTTGGCCTTATTGTTCGCGTTCTTGGCCTTGCCCTGTTCGGCGGGCTTGGCATCGGATTTGTTTTCCTCGGACGGCGCGGCTTCAACGCGCGGCGTGGTCGTCATCATGCTGACGGTCGGTACGGCCTTGAACATATGCTCCACAACCGACTGACGGATGTCGTTCAGCAGCTCGGAGAAGAGCTCCGCGGCCTTGGTCTTGTACGCCACGAGCGGATTGCGCTGGGCGTAGCTCTCCATGCTGATGGAGACGCGGAGACCTTCGATCCGGGTGAGGTAATCCACCCACTGCTTGGAGATGGACTGCAGGAAGACTTGGCGGTTGACTTCATTCTGAACGCGCTTGCCGAGGGCAGCGCGGACCTTCTCAATGTCCTCTTCCGGCATGTCAACAGGAACGACCGCCTTGACCTTCTCGTATTCCTCATCCCCGATCTCGGAGACCAGCTGCTCTTGGCGCTTGCCGGTCATTTGGTCGAGGGTGTAGTTGGCGGAGCGGATGCGGGACCAGTCGATCTTCCCGAAGATGTCGCGGAGGCCGTCCTCCGCGGTGATGTAGTGATCCCAAATCAGCTGACGGAGCTGCGGGCGTTCCATGTTCTCAAGCAGGGTGCCGCAGTAGTAGATGAAGTTCAAGCGGCGGAAGCGGCGGGATTCCTTCTTATGCGTCTGGTTGTTGAAGGAGACGCGTTCGTCGAGGCTCATCACGGCGAGGAGCGATGCCCAGAGCTTGTCGCTGACCTCCTCGGCCTTGTAGGCGGAGAGGAAATTCGTCAGGTCCGCGCGGATGCGGTCGCCGTTCCCGTACAGACGTTCGGCACGGCTGACGTAACCGTCCTGAACCGCGTCGAGGGCCTTCTCCTTGAAGGTGTCCCAGTCGCCGGCTTCAATCTCATCCGCCGGGGCGGTGTAATCGCCTTCCATGCGCTTGGTGATGGTCAGGTTGACGCGGGCGCGGAAGTTATCCCACAGCAGCTGTTCCAGCTGTTCGCGCATGTCATTGAGGACATTCTCATCCCCTTCGGCAAGGCGGCGCTGGGCGTCGTTCGAGAGTTTGAACTGAACCTTGGCGAAGCTGTTCGCGTCGGCCAATACCTCCGCGGGCTTCAGGCTCTCAACCACCTGACCGTCGGCAGCGGCGTCTTTATTCTCCTTGAGCTTGTTCTCAAGCGTCTCGTTGAAGAGGTCGAAGTTGGCTTCGCTCTCCTGCAGTCGGGCGGTATAGGATTCGCGGGCGTTGTCGATGATCGCCTCCATGATGGAGAGGCCGGCTTCGTTCTCGACCTTGTAGGCATCCCGTCCGAAGCTGACGAGGCCTTCAATGAGCTCGTCCTTCTCCGGCGCGGTGCCGATGCGCTTCTTCAGGTCGGCGATGATCATCTGCTGCGAGAAGGAGGGCAGGAAGAGCTTATCAAGCTCCATCGTCGGCTGCACGGTGTCAAGATAAGCCGCGAGCTTCCATTTTTCCTCCGACTGCGCCTTGTCCAGACGGTTGTCGAGGTCCGTGCTCAGCATGGCGAGAATGTCCTCGCTGAGGTCGTCCTTGAGGAAGGCCTGGTCGCGCTGGGCGTAAATGCGCTGACGCTGGGTGTTGAGAACGTCGTCGTATTCGAGCGTATGTTTGCGGACGTCGAAGTTCGTGCCTTCAACGCGTTCCTGCGCCTGTTCAACGACGCGTGAGAACATGTTGTGCTCGAGCGGAATGTTCTCGTCGAAGAGGTTGATGCGCTTGAGCATGCTCTCCAGCTTCTCGCCGCCGAAGAGGCGGACGATCTCGTCCTGCAGGGAGAGGAAGAAGCGGGAGGAACCGGGGTCGCCCTGGCGGGCGGCGCGGCCGCGCAGCTGGTTGTCGATTCGGCGGGATTCATGCCGTTCGGAACCGATGACGTGCAGGCCGCCGAGGGCGCGGACCTTGACCGAATTCTCGTAATATTCAATGTAAGTCTTGATCGACTCTTCGTAAATGCCGTACTCCTCCGGGGAGAGCCGCTTGGCGGCGTTATAACGTTCCTCGAGGGTCATGTTGTACGGATCGGAGCCGTCTTTGGCGAGGGCGCGGTTCGTGTCGCGGAGGACATCTTCGCTGAGCTCACCGCCGAGCTTGATGTCAACACCGCGGCCGGCCATGTTCGTGGCGATGGTCACGGAGCCGAAGGCACCGGCCTTGGCGATGATCATACCTTCCTCGTCGTGCTTGCGGGCGTTCAGCACCTGGTGCGGAATGCCGCCGTTCGCCGCTTCCAGCAGACGCGGATAATCCTCTTCCGTCAGGTTGAGGTCCTGCAGCAGGAGCGCTTTGTTGCCCTCGTCCTCAATGGCGAGCTGGAGTCCCAGTTCACGCGCCATCGGACGGAGGTCGGCCGCCTGGATGTTCTGCAGCGGCTTATTGAACTGCTCGAAGTCGCGGAGCGGCTCGTCGAGGTCCTTGATGCCGTTCTTGTTCATGTAAGCGCGGCGCATCATCTGAATCTGCATCAGTCGGCGCAGCGGTTCGCGGGTCAGGCGCCCGGAGAGGAACTCCGAGTGTTCCACGGAGGCGGTGCCGATGAGCAGCGGACGGCCCTTGATCCAGTTGCGGAGGATCTCCCAGGTGATGGCGCGGAACTTGGCTTCCTCGGAGCGGTAGATGACATCCGGGTAGTCCTTGCGTTTGAAATAGAGCGCCTTGTCCGGCTGTTTCGGGTCGGCATAATAAGTGTATTTGTAACCGTCCTCGTCCTTGGCTTCCTTCTCAACGAGGGCGCTGCCCTTCTGACGGGCGGTGTACTCGAGGTTCGTCGGGATGGGGATGACGTCGAGGTGGTAAATCTTATAGAACTCTTCCTTCTCCGTCAGGGCGGTACCGGTCATACCGCAGATTTTATCGTACATGCGGTAGTAGTTCTGGAGGGTGATCGTGGCGTAAGTCACGTTCTCCGGCTCGACCTTGACGCCTTCCTTGGCTTCAATGGCCTGATGGAGGCCGTTCGACCAGCGGCGCCCGGGCATCAGACGGCCGGTGAAGGTATCGACGATGATGACCTTGCCGCCCTGCACGAGGTAATCCTTGTTGCGCTTGAAGATGAATTCCGCCTTCAGCGCCTGTTCGAGGTAGGACATCATCCGTTCCTGTTCGATGGTGACCTCTTCCGGGCGGGAGGGATCGCGGAGGACCATGCCGAGGAGTTCTTCCACGTGGTCGAGGCCGTTGTCATTCAGGTAGACGTTGCGGTCTTTTTCGGAGATTTCGTATTCATCCGGGCGGAGGGCCTTGACGACCTTCGCCATGCGGTAGTATTCTTCCACGTCATCCGAGGCGGGACCGGAGATAATGAGCGGGGTTCGGGCTTCATCAATGAGGACGTTGTCGACTTCATCGATCACCGCGTAGGCGTGGCCGCGCTGGACGCGGTCCTCGAGGCGCATGACCATGTTGTCGCGCAGGTAGTCGAAGCCGAATTCGGAGTTCGTGCCGTAAGTAATGTCGGCGTTGTAGGCTTCCTTGCGGGGAACCATGCGCAGCTGATCTTGATCCTCATGCGCCGAGCGGACGGAGGTATCCACGATGAAGGCTTTTTTGCCGTTGTCGGTGCGGGCCGCCATCTGCAGCACGCCGACGCTCAGGCCGAGGAAGTTATAGACCGGCGCCATCCAGCGGGCATCGCGGCGGGCCAGGTAATCGTTGACGGTGACGAGGTGCACGCCCCGGCCGGTCAGCGCGTTCAGGTAGACCGGTAAGGTCCCGACGAGGGTCTTGCCTTCACCGGTGCGCATCTCGGCGATGTTGCCGGCATGAAGCGCCATACCGCCGATCATCTGCACATCGTAATGGCGCAGTCCGAGGACGCGCTTCGAGGTCTCGCGGACAACGGCGAAGGCTTCCGGGAGAATTTGGTCGGTCGTCTCGCCGTTCTGAAGCCGGCGTTTGAATTCGTCAGTCTTGGCTTTGAGCGCGTCGTCGCTCAGCTGCTCGTATTGGGATTCGAGGATGTTGATATCGGCGACCCGCTTGATGTAGGCGTCGCTCTGCTGCTTGATAGGATCAAGGCCCAGTGCTTCTTTGATTTTTTGAAACATACAGCCCCCTGTATTCGATAAAATTCCATTCTTAAATATACCACAGATGGCACGGCAGTTAGGAGTGAGGAGGGAGGAGTGAGGAGTTATAACACATTTCTTATATTTCTCTCGGCGCGGCGGAAAGAGGTATAATTTAATTTATGGATAACAAGAAATTGATTCTCTGCTGTGTGATCGGCATTATCGGCGGATTCCTTGCGCCGTATCTGTTTGATGTGAACAAGAACTCCTGCCTGACCGTCGGGCTTGTCGGCGGGCTGGTGATCGGCTTCGTGTGGGAGTGGATTGAGATGCGCCGAAAAGGCATCAAAGGCAATCCCTTCGCGGTGATCATCAATAAGTCGGATAAGCCGGATACGGGGGAAGGAAAGAAGTAACCAGAGACCAGAGACCAGAGACCAGAGACCGGAGCGCCCGATAATTGAAGACTCGCTTCAATTATCGGGCGCTTTTTTTCACGCTTCGCGAAGGGGAGCGGGTCCGCGGGTCACCTCATCCACCGCGGAGCGGTCCCCCTTCCCCTCGAGGGGAAGGACAATAGCGCACCTTAAATTAAGGCTTGACTTGCAATGGCGGGTGGCGTTTTTTGACGCTTCGCGAAAGTGGGCGCCCGGAGAGGGGAGTGAAACCCCGGATTGCCGGCGGGATCACCTCATCCACCGCAAGCGGTCCCCCTTCCCCTACGAGGGGAAGGCCTTAATGCGCCTTAAAGTGGGCGGAGCTTTGAACGTCCTGCTGCGCGGTAACGCCCCGCTCGCGCGACATTCGCACACCTACTTCAATTACGATCGCGCTTAAGCCTTCCCCTATTGAGGGGAAGGGGGACCGCGGCAGCGGTGGATGA
>CAVIKW010000107.1:0-6904 GCA_963643375.1 Flexilinea sp.
TGACGACGAAGCCTTCGGCTTCGGCTTCCCCGGCGGCGGCATGCCCGGCGGCGGCATGCCCGGCGGAGGCGGCGGTGGCGGCGGCCAACCCGGCGGCGGCCCCGGCGGCGGCCCGATGTAATACACACACGATCCCCCGATTCCAATCGGAACCGGGGGATCTGTTTGTGTGTTGAAAGAGACCGGAGAACGAGAAACAAGAGACCAGAGACCAGAGACCGGATAACGTTAATCCGCATCCATGGTCAAAGTGAATGTGCCTTTATGTTATGCAAACGCCCGATATTGGAAGTCAATTCCCAATATCGGGCGCATTCTACCTTCCCCTATGAGGGGAAGGCCTTAACGCGGTCTAAGTTGGGTTTGGCTTCGCGTAGTGAGCGCCGCAATCCCAAATTCCGGCGGGCGCCGGCCGCCTTGCGAATATGTGCCGATAGTTCGTAAAATCTGCAAAAATTACAGTAATTCTGCAATAAGTCTCAACAGAACCGTAAAGGTTTTCTGTGATCTTTTCTCCCATTTGATTTATAATCTGTCTAATGAGTTAAACAAGTTCTGTTTGAAGGGAATAAATGAACACTTATCCTTCTCAAACGAAATAAACGAAATCGGAGGGTCGGCCTTTGAATCATCGATATCTTGTTTCAATTGACAGCGGAGGAAGTAAAACCGCGTTCTGCGTGCTGGACCGCGAAACCGGGCGGCGAATGAACTGCGTCAGCGGGTCCGGGAATTACAAATCGAAGGGGCTTGCGACCGTCAAGTCCAACCTGCTCGCCGGCTTTCATCAGCTTGGCATCGAACCGTCCGAAGCGGCTTTTACCGCTCTCGGAACTGCCGGCTGCGACGCGGAAGCGGACCGCTTGGTTTATCGGGATCTTCTCGCGGAAATCGGAATCCCGGCGGATCGGCTATTCGTCTGCAATGACGCGGAGTTTATCTTCCGCGCGCTCGCGGACGCGCCGGGAATCTGCCTGATCGCGGGCACCGGCTCCATCGGCTTCTCTTTCGAACGGAATGGCGCGGTTCACCGTGTCGGCGGATGGGGTGCGCCGCTGAGTGACAACGGCTCCGGTTATTGGATCGGCGCCGCGCTGATTCGGGCTTTTTTCGATCGGGTGGACGGACTTCGTGAAGACGATCCCGCCTTCCGCATGCTCGAACAGCGTTATCCTGCCGAGCTGACAATTGCGGATATCGCGGCGAAGGCTTCCGAATTCTCCACGTCCGAAGTCGCGTCCTTGGCCCGCGGCGTGCTTGAGCATGCCGAAACGGATACCCTCTGCGCGGAGATTGCCGAAAAAGCTGCCGGGAAGCTTGCGGACATTGTCGAAGGCGCCTTCAACGCAGCGTCATTTAAACATGAAAACGATATAACCATTGTCATGAGCGGAAGCCTGTTTAAAAACACTTATTTTCGCGAACTGGTTCAAAATACGATCTCAAACCGCTTAAAAAGCGGAAATTACGCCTATATTCACAGCGACGGTTCACCTGCCGAGGACGGTTTGAAACTTGCCGAAAAGCTATCGGGGAATTGAAAGAATGATATAATGCCAATGTCTCTCGGAAAACGCCCCGGGAACAGTATGTACTTTTTATAAATCTTTTCATCAAGAATTTATATTCGTGTTGTACCGGCTTCGGTCGGATAAATCATTTGTAAGGAGTTCATAATGAAAAAGACGTTTGTATGTGTCCTGCTGGTCATCGCGATCAGCCTTTTTGCCTCCGTCTTCACTGCTTTCGCGGATGAACCCGTGACTGTGGGCTTCGCTGCTGCCAGCTCCGGTTGGCCGTGGTACGCGACCTTCATTCAGCATGTTGAAGACCGCTGCGCCGCGAATGGTTGGGAATCCATCATTCTCTCCGCTGACGGTGATGTCACGACCCAGCTTAATCAGGTTCTTGACCTGATTGAAAAGAAAGTCGACTACATCATCCTTGGCCCGCTGGACGCGCTCGCTTCTGTCCCTGCTCTGGAAAAGGCTCACGAAGCCGGTATCCCTGTCATCATCATCGGCAACGATATCGATGAAGAATATTGGGATCTGGTTGCCGGTATCCGTGTCGTTGATGACCGCGACCTTGGCAAAGCTGCCGCTGAAATCATGGTCGATGTCCTCAAAGATTCCGACTCCAAGAATATCTTCGTCGTTGACGGTCTCGCCGGCCAGCCTGCTGTCACCCTGCGCTGGGAATCCATGAAGCCGATCTTCGAAGAAGCCGGCATCAATGTCCTCGCCGACGAATATGCCGATTGGGATATGGTCAAGGCCATCGAAGTTACCGAAGACCTGATCACCCGCTATCCGGATGTCGACGCCATCTTCTCCATGGATGGTTCCATGACCGCCGGTATCGTCCAGGTTCTTGAAGAATCCGACCTTACCGACATCCCTGTCACCGGTCTGGGCGGCACCGCTGCCGAACTCGAACTGGTCAAGGAAGGCAAAGTCGTCGGTACTGCCTGCCAGTCCCCCGGCATGAACGCCGAAGACGCTATGGATGCCATTGAAGCCCTTGAACGCGGTGAAGAAATCGAAAAGCGCGTCACCGTTGCTACCCCGAAGACCTTCGCGGACAACGCCGACGACTGCCCGGGCGATTGGTAGACCAATCCTATAATCAGTCATACAGCCTGCGAAGCATCAGCCTCGCAGGCTGTATATTTGAGGAGCTTTTCTATGGCAGACTTTAAATTCTTCACCCAAATATCAACTTCTCATTCCTCCGAAGAAAGTCTGAACGCGAAAACGGTACGCGCGCGTTTGAACGAGACGATGCCCCTGCTGCCGATGTCCGGCTTGATCGTCGGAAGTTATGAAAATAAGGCTGTTTTCAATGAACTGACAGCAAATAAACACGCGGATGATCCCGAAGTCTATCTCTGGTACAACCTGCTTTCGGATTATAAAGACCAGGACGAAGGGGAATCCGTTGTTACCCTGAAGGGAAACCGTTGCAAGAAGTGGTTCGGATGGGGCGATGACGCCAAAGACGAAGTCAAGGAAAGCTTCATGTTTTCTTGCCCGAATAACCCCGTGACCCGGCAAAAAACATTGACAGCTTTGTCCGATCTACTCGACAGATACCCATTCGACGGTGTATTTCTGGACAAATTCCGCTTTCCTTCCCCGGCGAGCGGATTGGATCTGACTCTCAGTTGTTTTTGCCCGCACTGCCGCGCCAAGGCAGCGGAGGCGGGGTTGGATCTTGACAAAGTCAAGGCCGAACTGACATCGCTCGACAGTGCCCGATTCGGCGTGTCGGACCGTACGGATAACTGGCTTGAAGCGGTCTTGAATGAAAAACCGCTGCTGAAACGCTGGCTGCGCTTCCGTATTGACTCTGTGTTGGATATTGTCAGCGAAACGAAGAAACTCGTCAATTCAAAAGGCATGAAGCTCGGGTTCGACCTGTTCTCTCCCGCCTTTGCCGAAATTGTCGGCTATGATCTGACGGAGCTCAGTAAAATGGCGGATTGGGTCAAACCCATGACCTATCAATTCGCGCTGGGCCCGGCGGGGCTGCGCCTCGAAACTTCCGCGCTGATTGACGGTCTGGCGTCCGAATTCGGCTTGAGCGAGGACAGAATCTTTGAAATCTGCCGCGAGAACATTCCTTGGTTCACTCCGGAAAAATATCAAATTCTCAAGGAAAAGGAAGTCCCGATGGAATGGATTGAGTCGGAAATGCGCGCTTCTGTACGGAAGATGGCGGGGACGCCGGTCTATTTCGGCCTCGAATGTGTCTCCTTTCCCGGCGTGATCGATGTCCGACCCGAACAGGCGGCCGCGCTTGTCCGCTCGGGAATGAACGCGGGCGGGGACGGTGCCGTTCTCTCTTGGGATCTGATGCATCTGCCGAATGAGAATCTGCGGGCGATGAGGAAAGTTTACGATGAACGAAGATAAGAAAAACATCATTGAAATGCATGGCATTACCAAAGCGTATCCGGGCGTGCTCGCGCTGGATCATGTCGATTTGGAAATCGCCGACGGTGAGGTCCATGCGCTGGCGGGCAAGAACGGCGCCGGCAAATCAACCTTGATCAAAGTCCTCGGCGGAGCGTGCGTGCCGGATTCGGGGGATATTCTGTTGAACGGGAAGAAGATCACCATCCATTCTCCCCATGATGCCATCACGCACGGCATCGCGATTATCAACCAGGAATTGATGTTGGTTCCGGAACTGAGTATCACGGAAAATATTCTCATCGGACGGCTTCCGCTGACGAAGTTCAAAACCGTGGATTGGAATGCCGCGTATAAGCTTGCCGCCGAGCCTCTGAAGCAGCTGGGCATCGAACTGGATCTGAAGGCCCCGGTCAAGAGCCTGAGCACCGCGCAGCAGCAGGCGGTTGAGATTGCGAAGGCGCTCTCCCGAAACGCGAAAGTTCTGGTCATGGACGAGCCGACTTCTTCCCTTCCGAACAAGGAAGTGGAGCATCTGCTCGCGACTATCCGGAGACTGAGCGCGCAGGGCATTACGATCATCTACATTACGCATAAGCTGAAGGAAATTTTCGCCGTTTGCGACAGCATTACGATCATGCGCGACGGTAAAAAGATTGAGACCCGCGCCATCAAGGATATTACGCAGTCGGAAGTCGTTGAGCTGATGGTAGGACGCAGCACGGACGCGCTTTTCGAAAAGGGACCGTCTGCCGCGAAAGAAGAACCGGTGCTTGAATTGAAGAATCTGAGCCGTCACGGCGCCTTCAGCAATATCAGCTTTACCCTGCGCAAAGGGGAAATCCTCGGCATTGCCGGTCTGCTCGGCTCCGGGCGCACGGAGATCCTGCGCGCGATTTTCGGCGCGGACAGTGTTGACAGCGGCGAAATCGTCATTGACGGTGAGACGGTCGCGAAACCGTCTGTCGCCGGCATGATTGCCCGCGGTGTTTCCCTCGCGCCGGAAGACCGCAAGCTGCAGGGACTTGTTCTCTCAATGAATATCGCGGACAACGTCAACCTTGCCTCGCTGCCTTCGGAAATTCGGAACATTTCCGCCGAAAACAAGACCGCGAAGGAGCTCTTCGACCGTATGGGGATCAAAGCCCCGTCGATCAAGACAATGACCTCCGCGCTCTCCGGCGGCAACCAACAGAAGGTTGTTATTTCGAAATGGCTCGCGACACATCCGAAAGTCGTCCTGCTTGATGAACCGACCCGCGGTATTGACGTGGGCGCGAAGGCGGATATCTACCGCCTGGTGGAGCAGCTTGCCGGTCAGGGGATGGGCGTCATTATGGTGTCGTCGGAATTCCCCGAACTTCTGAGCGTCTGCGACCGTATTCTGGTTCTGCATGAAGGAGAGCTCGACGCGGAATTCACGTACGGGAACGCGGATGAGGAAACGCTGATGGCTTGCGCTTCCGGCACTGTCGCGAATAAAACAATCGGCTGTGAGGTGAACGAATGAAAGAAAAGCACAGTCCTATTCTGTCAATATTGAAAGAG
Source organism: Flexilinea sp. (assembly GCA_963643375.1). Lineage (GTDB taxonomy): Bacteria > Chloroflexota > Anaerolineae > Anaerolineales > Anaerolineaceae > Flexilinea. The sequence continues at coordinate 5,466 of CAVIKW010000107.1, forward strand.
AATGTTCCTTGGATCATGCTGCTGGCGTTTTCCGCGCTGTTCTCGATCCTCTTCCCGCAGTTTCTGTCCTTCCGGAACATCACGAATATTCTGCGAAACGCTTCGATGATCGGCATTATCGCGGTCGGCATGACCTTTGCCATGATTGCCGGCACCTTTGACCTCTCCGTCGGTTCCACGATGGGCCTGGCGGCGATCATCACGATTAAAATGAACCCGACCACCGGCGGACGCGCGGCGTTGACCGTTCTTGCCGCGCTGGCAGTCGGCGCGCTGGTCGGTCTGATCAATGGCCTCGTTGTCGGGCGCTACCGCATCAGTTCCATTATCACCACGATCGGTATGTCCTATGTGGTGCTGGGCGCGACCTTGGTTTATTCCAAAGGGCAGCATGTCGCGATTAAAGGTATGTATCCCGCGCTCGAGTTCCTCGGCAAGGGAAAAATCGGCACCATTCCCTTCCCGATTTTTATCTTCATCGGCCTCGCGATTATCGGGCAGCTGATCCTCTCCTATACCCGTTACGGACGGCAGCTCTACGCGACAGGCGGCAACCCGGACGCTTCCGAGCTCTCCGGCGTGAATGTCGGGAAGATCCGCGTTTTGGCTTATGTCATCTCCGGCATCACGGCTTCTATCGGCGGCATCATGATCGCGGCCCGTACGCAGAACCTTGATCCGTCATTCGGCTTTGGGCAGGAAACGGATGTCCTCACCTGCGTACTGCTTGGCGGTGTCAGCCTTTACGGCGGAAAGGGCTCCGTCATCGGCACCTTCGCCGGTACGCTGCTCCTTTATGTCGTTTCCAACGCGATGACACTTTCCGGCGCTCCGTATGAGCTGCAGCTGATTTGCAAGGGCTTGATTTTCCTCGTGACGGTCGCTGTATCCGTGATTTGGCAGAAGAAAGGGTAGGCGGATATGAATACGAAAAAAGTTCTGAAAATCCTGCTCGAAAACAGAGCGAAAGTCATCCTTGCCCTGCTTGTGATCTGCGCCATTGCCTTTACACGCGGTCAGTTCCTGACCTGGAGCAATATCACCAACGTCATGATTCAAGTCGCTACGGACGGCATTGTCGCGGTCGGTGTAACCTTTATCGTTTTGATGGGCGGCATTGACCTCTCCGTCGGGTCCCAAATCGCGTTGACCTCGGTCATTGTGATCATGATGCAGCCGATCGGCGGCACCGTGTCCGGTGTCCTGGCTGCTCTGGCGGTCGGCCTTCTGATCGGTTTGGTCAACGGCCTGCTCATTACCCGCGTCGGCATTTCGCCCTTCGTCACAACGCTGGGTATGATGACGCTGGTGAAAGGCGTCGCGCTGTACCTCTCCGACAGTAAATCCCATCCGGGAACGGATCCGGTCTTCGCGCACATCGCGGACACCCGCATCCTCGGCATTCCCTTCGCGGCTATCGTCTTCATCCTGTTTGTGCT
>CAVIKW010000108.1:0-6831 GCA_963643375.1 Flexilinea sp.
CTTAAAAAAACACTCCTCCCCCGGTTTTCCGGGGGAGGATGTTTTTTTACAGGTTACCGATCTGCGAAGTGAGGCCGGCGGCGGTTTCTTTGAACTGAGCCAGGCGGGCGCGTTCTTTTTCAACAACGGCGGCCGGGGCTTTTTCGGCGAAGGCGGAGCCGAGGAGCTTTTCGAGGCGCTCGACTTGGGCGTTGACGTCTTTCAGCTCGGCTTCGAGGCGGGCGCGTTCTTTGTCGGCATCGATGCTGTCGTGCAGCTTCAGATAGAGTTCAACACCGGACACGGCTGTGGATACCATGTCGGGGAGGTTCTCGGAGACGGTGTCGGTGATCCGCAGTTTGCTTTCGTCAAGGAAGGCGAGGTTGGCGATGGCGTGCTTGAGTTCGCTGAACGCGGCGGTCTTGTCACCGGCGGCGATGACGGCTTCGATGCGCTTGCCGGGTTCGACTTTCTGTTCGGTGCGCATGTTGCGGATGGTGCGGATGACTTCGCGGATGTTGTCGAGGGCGGCAATGGCTTCGCGGTCATCGGTGCCGTCGGCTTCGGGCCATTTGGCGACGATGAGGGCGTCTTCCCAACCGTTGGCGGGGGCGAAGGCGTCACCCTTCTCGATGGCGGCTTCTTTGACATGACCCCACAGGGCTTCGGTCACGAACGGGGTGAAGGGATGCAGCAGCCGCAGGCAGGTATCGAGCACGCGGATGAGAATGCGGGCGGTCGAGAAGGCACGGTCGCCGCCTTCGTTGAGCTGAATCTTGGCGATTTCGAGGTACCAGTCGGCGTATTCGCCCCAGAAGAAGTCATAGATCTGGCGGCCGGCTTCGCCGTACTGATGGGTGGCGAAGAGGCGTTCGACGCTGTTGATGAGTTCCTGCAGGCGGGACCAAATCCAACGGTCAGCGAGGGTGAGCTCAATTTCACCGTCGGCGTGATCGGGGGCTTTGTCCAGGGCGCCGATGACGAAGCGGCCGGCGTTCCACAGTTTGTTGGCGAAGTTGCGGTTGGCTTCGACTTTCTTGACGGAAAGGTTGGTGTCGTTGCCCGGGGTGGAGCCGACGAGCAGCGTGAAGCGGAGGGCGTCGGTGCCGAGTTCATCCATGACGATGAGCGGATCGACGACGTTGCCCTTGGTCTTGGACATCTTTTCGCCGTGTTCATCGCGGACGAGGCCGTGGAGGTAGACTTCGTTGAACGGGACTTTGCCGGTGAAGTGCAGACCGCCCATGATCATGCGGGCGACCCAGAAGAAGAGAATGTCGTAGCCGGTCTCGAGCATGGAGGTCGGGTAGAAGTATTTGAAGTCGGGGGTCTCTTCCGGCCAGCCGAGGGTTGAGAACGGCCACAGCCCGGAGGAGAACCAGGTGTCGAGGACGTCGGGATCCTGCTCGATGTTATGGCTGTGACACTTGGTGCATTCGTGGATGTCGGTGCGGGAGACCATCATCTCGCCGCAGTCTTTGCAATACCAAACCGGGATGCGGTGACCCCACCACAGCTGACGGCTGACGCACCAGTCCTGGATGTTCTCGAGCCAGTTGTAATAAACTTTGGTGAAGTGTTCGGGGATGATTTTGATTTCCCCGCTGCGGACGGCTTCGAGGGCCGGGGCGGCGATGGATTCCATCTTGACGAACCACTGCTGGGAGATCATCGGCTCAATGACTTCGCCGGAACGCTGGGAGTGGGGGATGGACATCTGATACGGCTCTTCTTTAATGACGAGGCCGGCTTCTTTCATGTCCGCCCAGATGGCTTTGCGGCAGTCGAAGCGGTCCATGCCCGCGTACTTGCCGGCGTTCTCGTTCATGTGCGCGTCCTGAGTCATGATGTTGATCTCGGGCAGGTTGAATTTCTTGCCGATCTTGTAGTCGTTCGGGTCGTGGGCCGGGGTGATCTTCAGGGCGCCGGTACCGAATTCGCGGTCAACATACTCGTCGGCGACAACGGGGATCTCACGTCCGCTGATGGGGACGAGGACTTTCTTGCCGATGTATTTCTTGAAACGGTCGTCTTCCGGATGAACGGCGACAGCGGCGTCGCCCGGAATGGTTTCGGGACGGGTGGTCGCGACGGGGAGGTATTCACCGGAGCCGTCCGCGAGCATATATTTGAAGTGATAGAGGAAGCCGGGCTCGGACTTGTATTCGACTTCGAGGTCGGAGACGGCTGTCTTGAGCTTCGGGGACCAGTTGACGATGCGGGAGCCGCGGTACATGAGGCCTTCTTCGTACAGGCGGACGAAGGCTTCGCGAACGGCGACGGAGAGGCCTTCGTCGAGGGTGAAGCGTTCGCGGTCCCAGTCGCAGGAGGCGCCGAGGCGTCGGATCTGGGCGACGATGCGGTCGTGGTACTTCTTCTTCCATTCCCAGGTCTTTTCGATGAATTTCTCACGGCCGAGCTCTTCGCGCTTGATGCCTTCTTTATTGAGGGCGCGTTCGACGAGCATCTGGGTCGCGATGCCGGCATGGTCGGTACCCGGGACCCAGAGGGTCGGGATGCCCTTCATGCGGTGATAGCGGATCATGAGGTCTTCCATGGAGACGAACATGGCGTGGCCGAGGTGCAGTTCGCCGGTAACGTTCGGCGGGGGGATGGAGATCACGTACGGTTTGTGATCGGGGTCGTGGTTGATGGATTTCGGGTCGTTGATGGGCTTGAAATAACCCTGATCTTCCCACCACTGATACATTTGCTGTTCGGTTGCTTTGAAGTCATAAGTCTTTGGCAGTTCTTTCGTCATGAAACACTCCGATGGTTAAAAAATAAAAGCTCTCGTCCGTCTGAGGACGAAAGCCGTAATGTCTTCCGCGGTACCACCTCAATTCGCGGATAGGAATCCGCGCGCTCGGGCAGCGTGGTAACGGACTGTGCCGGACCGGTCTACGGCGGGGATGCGCTTTCTTCGGTCAACGATGGCGGGCGACTTCGAGGGATCCGATGGCCGGAGGGGTTCTCAGCCGCGTCCCCATTCTCTGTACGGTGGATCGACTCTACTGCTCCCGCAAGGGTTATTATACTTGATTTGGGCAGGGGTGAGGGAATTTTAGTGATTGAAACAGTGGGGTAGGAAAGGGAAAGTTGGGCAGAGAGACCAGAGACCGGAGACCGGATAACATAATCGAAAGCCTGCTTCCATAGCGAGCGGGTTTGCAAAAGAGAGACCAGAGACCAGAGACCAGATAACATAGTTGGAGCATGGCTTTGAATATCGGGCGGTGCGTAAAGTTATCGGCTGTTCGATTCGGGAACGTATGCCGATTAACGTTATCCGGTCTCTGGTCTCTGGTCTCTGCCGCGCAGCGGCTCACTCCTCACTCCCCACCGCCGTTCTCCTCCCTCCACCACACATCAACACACTTCTCCGGCGCGGAGATGGACGCGAATCCGTAATACTTCGCGGCGGCTTGGTTGTATTCGCTCGTCGGGTCGGGGAAGATATCCATGCCGGAGCTGCCGGGGCAGGGGAGGCCGCAGCTGATCACATCCTCCCCGCTGTCTTTCAGCGGAGCGAGCTCGGCGTCGCGGCGGTCCCAGTCGGCGCGGACGGTGCGGGCGGTGTCAATCTCATTGTGGTAAAGCTGTCCCGCGGTCAGGGAGACCATCACGGCCGCGATCGTCCACAGGGAGCGGGACGCGGGCTTCGGCAGCAGGGATCCCAGCGCGAAGGCGAGCAATGCCCCGGCGCCGAGCAGCCAGCAGAGGCCGACGGTCACGATACGCGGCGGCATGTAATTGACGATAGCGTTGATAAGGGTCGCCGCGTTGGCAGTCACAACGAGAAGCGCGGCGGCGATGACGAATCGCTTCCGTTCTTTCGCGCTGAATCCGGAGCCGATGCCGAGCAGGAAGAAGGCCGTCAGGTACACCAGCCAATACTTCCAACGGATGAGGGCGAACTCCCACACAGAGCCGAGCGCCCAAGAAACGGCACGGGGCAGACGTTCCATGATCGTTTGCAGCCCCGAAGCACCTTCATTGGCATTGGCATTGACATGTCCGCCCGCCAAGTTCACGGAACCGCTCAGCAGCAGGACCGCCGCGAGGATCAGACAGACTTCGACGAAGAGGAAGATCACCCGGCCGTCCCACTTCTTGCGGGAGACGCGAAGCCAAATGATCGTATAAAAGAGGAACGCGAGCAGCGAGGCGGAGCAGAGTTCCGAGCCGCCGCAGGCAAGGAAGCAGCACAGCGCCGCCGGGATCAGCGCCGACTTCGGCGAATCCGTCCGCCGGACCAGGCGCAGCACCAACGCGAAGGCGAGGACCGTGAGCGAAATCGCGACGCCGTAGATCATCGTCCCCGCGCCCCAGAACCAGACTTCGAAGATGTTCGAGGCCAAGAGAACCGAGCCGGCCATCCCGCAGATGCCGAGCAGCAGGGAGCGGAGCCGGTCTTTCGTCGGGAAGATGGCGTCCGCTAACAGATACCAGCCCGCGAAGAGCAGCAGCAGGTTCAGGAACAGGACGATGTCAATATACGGGATCGGGTCGAAGACGGCATAAAGCGATTTCAGGAACCAGCTCAGGAAACGGCCGTTGTAGACGTGAAAATCATATTCCTGCACGCCCCAAAAGCCGTAGCGGACAGCCTCCGCGATCTCCCAATAGTCATCACGGCGCAGGGTTTGGTTGGCGCAGAGGACGAGGAAGAGGGCGAACGGCATCGCGGCAATCAGCGCCGTCACGGCGTTCGTGAACGGGCGGGCGGTCTCCTTCGCGCAGAGCCGGTTCCATAAAATGAAGAGCGCCGCGCACAGCAGAATGAATCCGCCGATGACGACGGTTTGAATCAGCATATTGCGGCCGAGGAGCTCCTTGCCGGTAAGGGAAAGGAAAACCTCGTTCAGCCGTTCAACAGCGTGGCCGCGGTAACAGAAGAACGCCCCGCCCACGAAGAGCAGCGCGATCAGGTCATCGAAGCGGAGTCGGAGGTGTTTTTTCATCGGAAGGCCGGGCATTTCTCATCGGCGCGGACGGCATCGAGGCCGTAATATTCCGCGATGTTTTTGTTGTAGTCCTCGGACTCATCCGGGAGAATATCCAAAACCGAGCTGCCGGGCACGGGCAGGCTGCAGGTCGTGACCGTGCCTTCCGTTGTCCCGCTCAGGGAGATGAGCTCCGCGTCACGTTCGAGCCAAGACGAACGCAGCGTCCGCATGGTCTCAAAATTCTCATCGTAAAACCCGCCGAGGCAGATCAGTCCGCAGAGGGCGCAGACGAGAGCAATGCTGACGTCCGCCCGTCCGTGGGGGATCAGGCCGCCGAGCAGGAAGGCCGCGGCACCGCACGCGAGCGTCACCCAGCAGATGGGGACGCCGATCACCCGCGGGGGCATGAAGTTGGCGATGGTATTCACCAGCATGGAAAGGTGCGCCGTCACGATCAGAAGCGCGGCCGCGCCGAGAATGGCGATCCGCTGTCCCTTGGTGAGACGGATGCCGAAACCGCAGAGGAAGCAGACCGCCGCGAACACGGCGAGATACCACCAGCGGATCATCGTGAAGCCCCAGATCACGTTCGCGATGTACTTGAAACTCTCCGGCAGATTGCGGATGATTTTCATCAAGTTGTGATCCTCCTCGGGGTTGTAGTTCCCGCGTTTCATGGCGAGCCCGACAGTCCCCGAACAGAGCAGAATGACGAGGACGCAGACGCAGGCGGTGACGAAGAGCACCGTCACGAAGGGGTGCGGCCGTTTGTTCTTGATCCACAGGGTGATGAATAGGACGAAGAGGAAGATGCCGACGGACGCCGTCACGAGTTCGGAGCAGCCGCAGGCACAGAACACACAGAAGACAGCGAGCCCCTTCACGAACGCCTGCCGGCGGTCCGGATACGCGAGCACCCGAGCGGTCAAGGCGGCAATCCACAGCGTCAGCGCGACGCCGAAGCCGTAGATGAATGTCCCCGAGGCCCAGAACCAGACTTCCCAGACGTTGGAGGCGAGCATGATAAACGCCGCCAAGCCGGCGAAGGCAATTCCCGCCGCGATTGTCCATGGGGACTCGGCGTTGAACTTCACGAGGAGCGTGTGGATGAGATCCGTCAGTCCGCCGAAGGTCAGGATCAGCCCGACGAGCAGCATGATATCAATGTAAGGGATCGGGTCGAGGAAGGCGTAAAACGCCTTGAGGAACCAGCCGAAGTAGCGGCCGTTGTAGCCGAAGAAATCGAATTCCTGTACGCCCCAAAAGCCGTACCGCTGCGCCTCGCGGACTTCCCAGAGGTCGTCGCGGCGCAGAATCTGAACCGCGCACATCCGCGCCAGCAATACGAATCCGCCGAGGATGACGATCCATACCACAACCGCGCCGACGGTCTTATTTTTCCGCATCAGCTTGATCAACCCAACAATCGCCGCAACAGCGACCACCGCCGCCCCGCCGAAGACCACGATCCGTATCGGCAGATTTCGTCCCAGCAGGTTCTTTCCGGTGACAGCAAAGAACGCGCTGTCCAGGCCGGTGACAATGGCTTCCCGGAAGCGGATAAACAGGGCGATGACAAACAAAGCGGCGACGCCGTTGCGAATAAGATTGTCGGTTTTCTTCATAAGTAATATTATAAAGGCAATAGGCAATATCAGCGCCCGATATGGGAGAATGCGCCGCTTCGCGAAGGGGGACGAGTCTGCAGGTCACCTCATCCCCCGCAAGCGGGCCCCCTTCCCCTCAAGGGGAAGGACAATACGCGCTCTAAAAAGGGGACGGGTGCTCCATTATCGAGCGCCATTAACTCCACTCTCCACTCTTCACGCTCCACTCTCCGCGCGGCTTGCCGCGCGGGAACACCACGCCGGGTAATGCCAGAAGTCGCGGTCGGAGTGAATCA
>CAVIKW010000109.1:0-6756 GCA_963643375.1 Flexilinea sp.
CCTCCCCCTTATCATATAGAAAAACATTTCTAACACAGAAATGAATTCTATCTCAAGGAGTGTATATGTATCATCACCGTTATATGGAAGAGCAGCGGACGTCGCTGCCGATGGAAGGCACGCCGGACGCCGGCGGGAACGGGTTCGAGATCCTCTGCATCACCGCGGGGATCGGCAACGGATGGGAGTTCTCACCCGAGGTACTCCGCGCGGCCGTGCCGCTGTTTGACGGCGTGCAGTGCTTCATCGATCACCTGCCGCTCGAGTCGGAAGACGGGCATTCGGTCCGCGACGCGGCGGGGCTGATCTCGGAACCGGTCTTCGACGAGGAGGCGCAGGGCATCCGCGCGAAGCTCACGCCTTTCGGTCCCTCGGCGGATCTCCTCACCGAGACCTGTCAGCAGATCCTCAACGCGGAAGGCACCGACACCCGCATCGGGTTCTCCGCGGACCTCGGCTTCAACAGCGAGGGCAATGTCGTCACCGAAATCGTCAAAATCTATTCTGTCGACCTGGTCATTGACCCGGCCCGCGGCGGGGCGGTGCTCCGCGCGCTGAATTCCCTCCGCAATTCCGGGAACCGCGGCGCCATGCGCGGACTGTGCCGTCAGGTCCTGGATTCGGGCCTTTCCGCGTCCGGACTGCCGGACCCGATCAAGTTCCGCATCCGCGACCGCTTCGCCAACCGTATCTTTGAGCCGAGCGAACTGGACGCGGCCATCGCGGACGGACGCCGGATGTACGCCGCGCTGACTGCCGGCAAATCCGTCTCCGGTGTGTCCGGACGCGTCGGCGCGATGTACAGCGGAACCGACCGCCTGACGGCTGCCGTTCATGACCTGCTCGGCGCGCGCCGTCCCGCGAATCTCCGCTCCGTCCGCTGCGAACGCCTCAGCGGCATCCGCGAGCTCTATACCATGATGACCGGCGACTACGACTTCCACGGCGGGTATTACGCCGACCGTGCCCGCTTCTCCGCCTCGGCCGACCTCCCCGGCATTCTCAAAAACGCGCTGAATAAGCTCATCGCCCAGCGTTGGGATGAACTCGGCGCCTCGGGCTACCGCTGGTGGGAGAAGGTCGTCACCGTGGAGCATTTCGAGAATCTGCAGGACGTCACCGGCATTCTCGTCGGGGAGATGGACCTCCTCCCCGCGGTCAATGAAGGCGCCGCCTATCAGCCGCTTGACGTGACCGACTCCCCGGAGGTCTCCGCCTGGAGCAAGTACGGCGCGTACATCGGTCTGACGATCGAGATGTTCGAACGCGACGACACCCTCCGCCTGCGCCAATATCCCTTCAAGCTCGCGACTGCCGGACTGCGCCGCATTTCCTCCCTGGTGGCGAACGTCTTCACCGGGAACGGCGGGGCCGGTCCCGTCATGGCGGACGGCAAGAACGTCTTCCACACCGCTCACGGCAACATCGGCACCGATGCCCTCTCCGGCGCGGCTTGGGAAGCGGCCTCCTCCGCGGTTTGGAACCAATCCATGCTCGCGGCGTCCGGTGCCTCCGCGCCGAAGCTTGCCGTCGACGCGCGTTACCTGATTGTCCCGCGCTCCCTGCGCCTGACCGCCCAGCGCGTACTCTATCCGTCCCTGGCGTATGAGGCGGATATCACCTCCGAGAACCTGCAGCGCGGTCAGTTCGGCGACGTCATCACCTGTCCGGAATTCACGGATAACAACAATTGGGCTGCCGTTGCCGATCCCGCAATCGCGCCCGCCATCTACATCGGCGAACGCTTCGGCCTGATGCCGGAAATTTACATCGCCGACAACCAGGTCAGCGGCGCCCTCTTCACCAACGACGAGATCCGCGTCAAGGCCCGCCATTTCCTGAACGTCATGGTGGCCGACTACCGCCCGCTCTTCAAGAGCAACGTCGAGTAATTCAACCCCGCGCCCGGCTCCCATCGCGGAGCCGGGTCACCATCCAAGAAAGGAACGCATATGAACAACCTTTTCAAAGCCGTTGTCGGCTCCCGCAAATTCTGGGCCGCCGTGATCGGCATTGTCTACTCCGTCATTTACGCCGCCTGGCCGACCTTCCCCATCCCCGAGGAATCCCTGATCGGCGTCGTCGTCACCATCGTCTCCTACATCCTCGGCACCGCGCTCGAGGACGGCATGACGAAGTCCGCGGAAAGGAGCCTCGAATGAGCCGACGGATCCATCTTGACGGAGGGCTGCCGGTCATGAACCCGGTCACCGGCGGCGTTGACTGCGAAGCGCGGGAAGTCATCTATGACCGCGGTGACGGAAGCGTGCGCGAGATCGAGCTCCCGGAAGTGATCCGCGACGTCATCACGCCGTTCGAACCGACGGTCGAGGACCCTTCCCGCAACGTTCCCGCGGAGTAACGCCATGGAACGCTACGACCTGAGCGTCACCCGCGGCGAAACCTTCCGTCAGGTGCTGCGCTTCGAGAATATCGACCTCGCCGGGATGACGGGCTTCTGCCAGCTGCGCGAGGCGCCCGGGGCGGAGGAACTCACCGCGGAGACGGATGCTGTCGTCAACGCGGACGAATTCACCGTCACCCTCGGCATCCCGGCCGAGACGACCGCATCCCTCCGCCCGGGCGTGTACGCGTATGACTTCTGCCTGCGCGCCGCGGACGGGACGGTGACCTACTACCTCGGCGGCAGCTTCACGGTCGCGCCCGCCGTTACCGTGATCGGAGGGGAGGCATGAACGTTATCGAGAATGAAATCGTGATCAAGCCCGAATCCGAGGAGATCAAAATCGGCATCGTTGTCGGCGAACCCGGTCCGCGGGGGCCGAAAGGCGAGACCGGCGAACCCGGTCCGCAGGGACCGCAGGGGGAGCCGGGACTGCCGGGCGAGAAGGGTGAGAAAGGAGACCCGGGCGAACCGGGCTCCGACGGACAGCCAGGTGCGCCGGGCGAGAAGGGGGACCCCGGCGAGCCCGGTCCCGAAGGCCCGCAGGGCCCGCAGGGGATTCAGGGCGAGAAAGGCGAGACCGGCGAACCCGGTCCGCAAGGGGAGAAGGGAGAGAAGGGCGACAAGGGCGATCAAGGCGGCCCCGGCCCTTCCCTCTGGGGAGGCATCGGCGGGGATATCAACAGCCAAGCCGACCTGATCTCCCTCCTGAACGGCAAGGCCGCCGCGGATCATGTTCACGGCGGCATCGAGGTCCGGGCGGATTACGTCATCTCCGACACGGACCTGACGGCCGGTGAGTCCGCGCTGGCGGACGGGAAGCTGTGGTTCGTATATGAGTAAGACCTATGTCGGCGTGAACGATACCGCCCGGCAGGTGACGAACATATACGCGGGCGTGGACGGTACGGCGCGGAAAGTTATCCGCGCCTATGCCGGCGTGAACGGGCTCGCGCGGATCATTTTCGAGCGTGTGAAAGAGACCGCCGTCTCGATCCCTGCCATGACTTCGAACACATCCCCGAGCGGGACTGCCTCCGCGAGTTCCGAGTACAACACGAACGCGCAGGCCTGGAAAGCCATGGACGGCAGCGACTCCGGCCAATGGGTCTCCGGCTCGGGCACGAAGTCCACCGGCGGCACCGCGTGGATTCAATACGATTTCGGCTATGCCGTCCGCCCGACCGTGATGACGTATAAGTCCTCGGCAACCTACCGGGCGAAGACCTATTCGCTGCAGGGCTCCAATGACGGCAGCGAATTCACGGAGCTCTCCGCGGGGACGCTGCCGAATTCGACGGATAAGTGGACGGTGACATTGAATGGCTGTCGGCGGTACAGGATTTTCCGCCTGGTGCTGTCGAATAAATACACCTCGTCGGCCCGCTTCTTCACCGCGGTGTTCGGGATTGACGGGTTCGCGGTTGAAAGTTGAGGAAGATAGATGAAAGATTTTGACGCGTATTGCGGCATGATGCGCGTGTTCCTCGGGGACACCGGGGAGCGCCGCTACACGGCCGCCGCGCTGGAGCTTGCTTTGAGCGAAGCCCTGGCGCAGCTGGATATGTACGCGCCGCGGGTTGAGACGGTCAAGGTGGAGCCGGACCACGGTTTCATCCGACCGTTCAGCTCCGTCGGCGAAGTGATATGTTTGAGTAGGGAGAACGGCGCCCCGGTGCCGTTTAGCGACGAGGGCGGGTTCCTGCGAATTTACCCGCGCCTCCCCGCCGGGACGAAACTGACGGCCGAGCTCCGCCTCCCGCATACCATCCGCGGCATGGAGAACGCCGCCGTGACGACGGTTCCCGATGCCCTGACGCGGACGGTCGTTGCCGGCGCGAGTGCCTTCGCGATGCGTATCCGCGTGCGAACGGTGACCGAAATTTTCGGCAAACGCCCGGAAGACGCCGAAAACCTCCTCTCCCAGGCGGAGGAGCTGCTGAAGGAGTTTGTGACGGAAATGGATGAGTTTAATAGAAGGAAGGGAGGGAATCCGTGGGGGTAGGGGCAGTGAGGAGTTAGGAGTGAGGAGTTAAAAAGAGACCAGAGACCAGAGACCGGATAACGTTAATCAGCGCAAATTATAATAGGTACTGTAAATAAATTGAAGCAGCGCCGGACACATGAAGGCGCGCTTCAATGATGTTATCCGGTCTCTTTAAAAACCGCGCCCGACATTCGCAGTCTCGCTCCACCTATGTTATCCGGTCTCCGGTCTCCGGTCTCTTCTCCTCCGCTCCGCGGATAATATCACAAAAAATTCCAATATCCTTGACAGAAACTCCCACTCGGGCTAAAATATTGCTGTTGTTGATAAACAACGGTTCGCCGAGATAGCTCAGTTGGTAGAGCATACGACTGAAAATTGTAGTGTCCACGGTCCGATTCCGTGTCTCGGCACAATTGATCCCGATTTGAATCGGGATTTTTTGTTTTCATATTCACCTCAATCCCCCCGCCGTTTCGTTTATAATTATCCTGAAATCATCTTGAAAATTCGGAGCACCACCCCATGCCGGAACGCAGACTCACCATCGTCATCCCCGCTTACAACGAAGAAATCTCCCTCAGGGAATTCCTGCCGGAGCTCCTCGATTACTGCGAAGCGCACGACATGAACCTCGTCATGGTCGATGACTGCTCTACGGATGGGACCGCCAAGATGCTCGACGAAGCGGCGGCATCGCATGACTTCATGAAGGTCTGCCACCATAAGGTCAACCGAGGCTACGGCGGCGCATTGATCAGCGGATTGAAGCTCGTGGAAACGCCTTACGCCGTCACTATGGACGCGGACGGGCAGCACCGCCCGGAGGATGCTTCGAATCTCCTCGCCAAGCGCGATGAATGCGACGCGGATTTGGTCATCGGCGCGCGTTCCGGGGACGCGGGCGGCGGTTCCGGCTGGTACCGCGCGGCCGGGAAGAAGCTCATCCGTTTCGTGGCGGGACTGCTCGTGAAGCTCCCCGTCAGCGACTTAAACAGCGGCATGAAGCTCTACGACACGGCGCTGGCGCAGCGTTATTTGACGCTCTGCCCCGGCGGGATGGCGTTCTCGGATGTGATGACGCTGATCTTTGTCCAGCAGAAGCACCTCGTCGTTGAATGCCCGATCGTGATTTCCGAACGCCGCGCGGGGAAGAGCACCATCTCCACCATGACCGCGGTGGACACCATTCTCCAAATCTTCAACATCGTCATGGTCTTCAACCCGATGCGCATCTTCCTGCCCCTCGGCGGCATCCTGATGCTCCTCGGCATCCTCTGGGCCATCCCCTTCCTCGTACGCGGCAGCGGACTGAGCACCGCCGCGCTGATGTTCGTGATCACGGGACTGCTTCTCGTGATGATGGGCCTGCTTGCCGAACAGCTGGCGCAGATCCGCAAGAAAGACCTTTAAGAGCGAATTCATCCGATGAAGGGCATCCTCACCTACATTAAATACTCCGCCGCGGGGCTTCTTTCTGCCGCCGCGGATAACATCACCTATTACCTGCTGAACCGCGCGGGCGTCGCGGATTTCCCCGCCCTGCTGGCGGCGCGTATTGTCTCGCTGATCGTCAACTTCTTCATGCTCAAACTCGCGGTCTTCCAAAACTCGCAGCGGCGGGATTCGTTCCCCCGCTACGTGCTGCTGGTGGCTGTGATGATGGTCGTGGATTACTGCCTGCTGACGTGGCTGCGTCCGCTGCTGCCGTTCCCGCCGATCGTGATCAAAATGGGCATCGAGCTCGTCATGCAGATCATGAATTTCTTCATCACCCGTTTCTTCGTCTTCGGAGAGAAAAAAGAGCCCGCGCATGAGCAAGAATGACCGCCTGACCGACGAAGAGCTCCGCGAAATGCTCATGCGGAGGAAGATCCGCGGGCGTGAAGCGCGGATCGCCTCTTACCGTGCCTCGGGACGGGTCGTCGACCCCGAACACGCGCCCGTGAACTCCGACCTCGTCCTGAAATCCGAGACAAAGAAGACCGCCCGCCGCGGCGTCGGCCTTCCCTTCCGTGTACTGGATGCCGTCCTCCTGCTGGTGGAAATCGCGGCGGTCATCGGCATTATCTTCCTGTTGGCGCGCGGCGGCTCCATTCTCTACACCCTGAACGAAGAAGCCTCGTCGGCCTTCGCCATGCCGACCGTCACCCCGACGCCCATGATCCGCGCCGTCGTGCTGCCGGGCGGGCATACCGCCCCGGACGCGGCGGGCAGCTCGTCATTCAATGAAGAAGAGATCCCCGAGCACCTCCGCTCCCTCGTGAACGTCCGCTCCACCGAGACCCCGCCCATCGTCAGTGAAGACGGTGCCGTCATCCGCATCGGCATCCCCGCCATCGGCGTTGACGCGCCCGTCATGCAG
>CAVIKW010000110.1:0-6726 GCA_963643375.1 Flexilinea sp.
CGCTTAAGCCTTCCCCTTGAGGGGAAGGGGGACCGCTCCGCGGTGGATGAGGTGAAAATGCAGACACCTTCACTGTCGCGAAGCGTTAAAAAAAGCTCCCCGCCGATTGCTCGGCGGGGGTTCTTTACGAATTCAATTCCCGGATCAGACACGGGTGACGTATTCACCGGTGGAGGTGTTGACGCGGATGGTGTCGCCTTCGTTGATGAAGTTCGGGGTCATGAACTTACCGCCGGTCTCGGTGGTGACCATCTTGGTGACGCCGGTCGCGGTATCGCCGCGGACGGAAGCTTCGGCGGAGGTGACGAGCAGGTCAACGCTGATCGGCAGTTCGACATCAATGATCTCGTCGTTGTAGTAGGTCAGCTTGACGGCAATGCCTTCCTTCAGATAGGGGACGGCATCGGTCAGGATCTTCGCGGGGACAGCCGGCTGTTCGAAGGTTTCATTGTTCATGAAATAATAGAAGTCACCGTCGCTGTAGAGGTAGTTGACATTCTGGAATTCCAAAGAGACATCCTGCACACGGTTGCCGGAAGTGAAAGTCCGTTCGAAGGTCGCGCCGGTTCGAAGGTTGCGGGCCTTGATGCGAATGGAAGCATTGCCGCGGCCGGATTTGTTGTGTTCATAGTCCAGCACCTTGAGAAGGTTTCCATCGATTTCAAAGGTCACGCCTTTACGTAATTCATTTACATCAATCATAATTCACTCATCCTGAATAAAATTTGACGCAGTTTGCATATAAACGGACAATCTGCTTTTTGTATTATATCATAAACCTACGGCGAGGTTCGTAATTTGTGTCATCGGACAGCGAAACAGTGGACAGTGAACAGTGTGCAGTGAACAGTGGACAGTGAAACTGTGAACAGTGTGCAGTGGACAGACAAAAGAGATGATTTCGAAACGGGATTTCCATTGTATAATTCAATCATCAAGCCATTCTTACGAAATCAAGTGCAATTCGAGATAAAAGAGAAGCCATGCAGGGAACAATCTTCGACATAAAACAGCTTGCCGTTTTCGACGGACCGGGAATTCGGACGACGGTATTCCTCAAGGGATGCCCTCTCCGCTGCCAATGGTGCCACAACCCGGAGGGGCTTTCCTTTATGCCGCAGCTGATGGTCTCCCAAAACGGCTGCACGCATTGCGGAAGGTGCCGGGCGGTCTGTCCGAGCCCCGAGCACTGCGTCCTTTGCGGGAAGTGCGTTCAGGCCTGTCCGCTGCGGCTGCGGAAAATCTGCGGAACGCGGATGGACTCCGAGGAGCTGGCGCGGATCATTCTCAAAGACAAAGATTACCTCGCCGCCATGAACGGAGGCGTCACCTTCTCCGGCGGGGAACCGGCGGCGCAGCCTGATTTCCTGCTGGAATGCCTGCGGCAGCTGTCTTCCATGCACAGAGCAATCGAAACCTCCGGTTACTGCGACCCCGGCAAGTTCCGCGAGCTCCTCGGGGAGCTGGATTACATCATCATGGATATCAAGCTGGCCGACGGAGCGCTTCATAAGCATTATACGGGCGTGGACAACGCGAGAATTCTTGAGAATCTGCGCCAGGTCAAGGAATGCGGGAAGCCGTTCAGGATCAGGATTCCGGTGATCCCGGGCGTGAATGATTTCCAAGAGAACTTTGAGGCCACCGCAGCACTCCTGACCGACGCGCCGATGTTGGAAACGGTCGAGCTGCTTCCTTATCATCAAACAGCGGGGGCGAAATACGAGATGGTCGGCGCCGTGTATCAACCGGAGTTTGACACAGCGAAGCCGCCGAACATGAACGAACTGCCCTTCAAAAAGCGCGGAATTCCGGTCAAATGTCTTTAGCCGTGCGCAATCTTAACAAAACCTCGGCCGCATCCTCCCGATAATCAAGGTCCAAAAAGACGGAAAGGGAAAAAATGACGAACTATATCGAGACACTGCTCAAGCGTTTTATCGTACAGAAAGATCAAAAGAATTACAGAATTCCGCCGACAGATCCTTACATTTTGGCGGAGACGTATCGGGAGAAGGGCCTCACCGATGTGGAGCGCAGCGTCAAGCGCTTGGAATACATGCTCGCGAACGAGAAGCCGCATGTGTATCCGGATGAGAAAATCGCGCTGATCCGAACGGTGTCCACCGTTCCCGAAATTCTCACCAAAGAAGAATGGGAAGAAAAGAAGAAAACGAATTACATCCACGAGCAGGGCAAGGTCTGCAACATCAACCCGGCGTACATGCTCCTCGTGGGCGAAGGGTTTGACGCGAAGCGCGCGCAGATCAAGGCGCAGTTGGCGAAGCCGTGCTCCGAGGAAAAGAAAACCGAGCTGAACGCGATGCTGCGGACGATGGATCTGATCCAGGACTTCGCCGAGAGATACCGTCGGGCGGCAATTGAAGCCGGCAATCAAACCGTCGCGGACACCCTGTCGAAGATTCCCGCCAAAGCGCCGGAAACGCTGCTGGAGGCGCTGCAGTTCCTGCGGCTGGTCCATTACTGTCTCTGGTGCTCTTTCAATTACCACAACACGCTGGGCCGGTTCGACCAATACTTGTATCCCTATTATCAAAAGGATATCGCCGCCGGCAGGCTCACCGATGAGACGGCGTTGGAATTGATTGAGGAATTCTTCATCTCCTGCAACAAAGACAGCGACCTTTACACCGGCATGCAGCAGGGCGACAACGGACAGAGCATGGTCCTGGGCGGCCTGAATCCGGACGGAAAGGAGAGCTACAACGCGCTTTCCGATCTCTGTCTGCGAGCCAGCCTGGAGCTGAAATTGATCGACCCGAAGATCAACCTCCGCGTGAACAAAAACACGCCGCTGGAATTATATGAAAAAGGCACGAAGCTCACGCAGCAGGGGCTCGGCTTCCCGCAGTACGCGAATGACGACGTCGTTATCCCGGCACTGCTGCATTGGGGATACGAAAAAGAGGACGCGTATAACTATGTCGTCGCCGCCTGTTGGGAGTTCATCATCCCGGGGAAGGGGACGGATGTCCCCAACCTGAACACCATGTCCTTCGTCCGCACCATTACGGAGACACTCGACGGGCTGAAGGATTGCGGCACTTTCGACGAATATCTGAATCTCGTCTGCCGCTCCATTGATGAGCAGGCGGATAAACTCATGCAGCAGGTGTCGGATATCTACATGGAGCCCGCGCCGCTGATGAGCCTGATGATGGAGAACTGCGTTGAAACCGGGAAGGACGTCTCCAAAGGAAACCGCTACAACAATTACGGATTTCACGGCGCGGGTTTATCCACAGCGGTCGATTCCTTGGCGGCGATCAGAAAATACGTCTTCGAGGACAAAACGATTCCCGCCGAGCAGATGGTCCAAATGTGCCGGGAGAATTTCAAGGGTCACGAGGAAATTCAGAACATGCTCCGGTATGAAGCGCCGAAGATGGGGAATGATGACGAGCGGACGGATGAGCTCGCCGTGAAGCTGCTGAACCGCTTCGCGGACGCGCTCGAAGGCCACCATAACGACAAAGGCGGCATCTTCAGAGCGGGAACGGGGTCGGCGATGTACTACGTATGGGACGCGCGGGACACCATCGCGACGCCGGACGGCAGAAGAGCGGGCGAGGAATTGGCGTGCAACTACTCCCCGAGCCTCTTCATGCGGAGCGTCGGCCCGATCTCCATTCTGAAGTCTTTCGCGAAACCGGACCTGCAGCGGGTCGCGAACGGCGGTCCGCTGACCATTGAGCTGACCGATTCCATGTTCAGGAACGACGAAAGCATTCGGAAAGTCGCGATGTTCGTGAAGAGCTTCCTCGACATGGGCGGGCATCAGATTCAGATCAACGCGGTCAACAAGGAAAAATTGCTGGACGCGAAGAAGCATCCCGAGAATTACCGGAACCTGATCGTCAGAGTCTGGGGCTGGAGCGGATATTTCGTCGAGCTGGATGAATGCTACCAGAACCACATCATCAAGCGGATGGAGCTCGCGGTGTAGACTTCCGCGGGCATTCGCGAACAGAAAAGAACCGGAACGGGCAGATCGCCGCGTTCCGGTTCTTTTATTTCAGGCTTTGCGAATCAAATCAGAGGCCGAAGATCTCATTCGCCTCGCGCATGTTCGCCGTCACCTCCACACCGAACGGGCAGCGGCGTTCACAGGCGCGGCACTGCTGACATTCGGACGCGTGATGCGGCAGGGCCTTGTAATGCTCGCGGACGGTCTCCGGGACGCTGCCCTGAGCCTTGGCGAGGTTCAGGAACTTAGTCACCGAGGCGATGTCGATCTTCTTCGGGCAGGGAGCGCAGTGGCCGCAGTACATGCAATGGCCTTTCCAATTGATGCGCGGGAAGGAAGCGAGCGCCGAGGCGTAATCGCGTTCTTCGTCGGACGCGGATTCGTAGGCGAGGGCGTCTTCCAATTCGTCGAGGCTGTGGGCGCCGCAGGCGATCACGGAGACCGCCGGGCGGGTCAGCGCGTAATGGAGGCACTGCGCCGGGGTCAGGGCTTTGCCGGCAGGGGAGAGCTTATCGTCGAGCAGGTCGCCGCCGCCATAGGCTTTCATCACGCTGATGCCGATGCCTTCACGGCTGCAGGTCTCGTAAAGCTGCTGACGTTCGGGATCCATATTCGTCAGCACGGCGCTGTAATTGTCGGGGTTCCACAGCTGTTCCACGTCATCGGTGCCCGGCAGCAGGTCGTAGCAGGGATTCGTGGAGAAGAGCAGGACTTCGATGAGTCCCCGCTCAATAGCCCGCAGCGCGGCGGCGGGGTTGTGGCTGGACATGCCGATATGACCAATCTTGCCTTCGGCCTTGAGTTCCTTCAGCCAGG
The DNA here is from genome assembly GCA_963643375.1 of Flexilinea sp. GTDB lineage: Bacteria > Chloroflexota > Anaerolineae > Anaerolineales > Anaerolineaceae > Flexilinea. Next base: position 4,805 of record CAVIKW010000110.1, read on the forward strand.
GGAAAAGCGGACCGTCGACGATGCGGTCAACTTCTTCGGGGGTATCGACATAATGGATCATGCCGATCTCAATGTGATCCGTTCCCAGACGCTCAAGCAGGTCCGCGAACGCGGCTTTGCATTCATCGAGCTTGCGGGAACACTTGTACTGCCCATCCGTCCAGATCGAGCAGACATGGCCCTCGATGATGAATCCCTCGCGGCGGCCTTTGAGCGCGGCGCCGATATGCGAGCGGACATCCGGGTCGGAGGTGTAAATATCAACAAAGTTGACGCCCGCGGCAATGGCGCGGTCCATCAGGGACACGGCGAAGGCTTCATCTTTGCCGGCGAAGCCCTCACAGCCGAGGCCGATTTCACTGACTTTCAAGCCGGTGTTACCGAATTCACGATACTCCATCATTCCTCCTTATTTTCCGCTGACTTTGCGGATCAATGCGTCGATGTCAAGATCATCATAACACGCCAGCGGCACATCCGCGTCGGGCATGTTTTCGGGCGCGAGGGTGTAGGCAATGCCGGCGCAGGTCATGCCGGCGTTCTTCGCTCCTCGCATCCCGCCAATCGAGTCCTCGAACACCACGCAGCGTTCCGCCGGCATATTGATGGACGCGGCAGCGGTCAGGAACACCTGCGGCGCGGGCTTGGAGGGCAGGAGAACACCGGAGACGATATTCGAGAATTTTTTGAGGAAGCCGATCGTCTCGAGCGTACGCACGATCGTCGGCATCCAGGACGTTGAGGCAATCGCCATCGGGCAGCCGCGTTCATAGAATCCGTTCAGCACCCGATCCACGCCCGGCAGCATGCGCACGCACTCGCCGCCGCGCTTCTCAAGAATCTCTTCCGCGAACAACAGGTAATCCCGCGTCATCGCCGCCATTTCATCATCGGGGACAGCGCGGCCCGCGAAGGCGTTGAGCAGGGTTTCCACGCTGCGGCCGAAATACTTCGTCCGGTACTCGTGACGGAATTCCGCTTCCGGCGGCGTGGGAATGTCATATTTCTCGAGCAGCGGCCAATAGGCGGCGTAATACAGCTCAAAAGAGTCAACGATCGTGCCGTCCAGGTCCCAAATGACGCCGATCTTCTCGTTGGTTTCAATGCTCATGTTTTTCCCTCCATAAAGAAACGAACCGGAACGGGCAGTTCGCGCCGCGTTCCGGCATTCGTTTCATTCGTTACGGAATTTCCGAATCACTCAGGCTTGTTCTTCGGCTTCGCCTTCCTCGTCATTGCCGCGGTCGCGGAGATGCGGGAAGAGCAGGACTTCACGGATGGTGGAGGAGTCCGTCAGCAGCATGGTCAGGCGGTCAACGCCCATGCCGAAGCCGCCGCACGGAGGCATACCGTAGCGCATGGCGCGCAGATAGTCTTCGTCGATCGGGTTGTTCTCTTCGTCATCCTTATCATAGGAGCGGCCCATCTCCAGGAAGCGGACTTCCTGATCGATCGGGTCATTCAGTTCGGTGAAGGCGTTGCAGAGCTCGATGCCCGCGACGAAGCCTTCGAAACGTTCGGTGGTGGTAGGATCTTCCGGCTTGCGCTTGGCCAGCGGGGAGATTTCCCACGGATAGTCGTAGAGGAAGGTCGGTTCGAGGAAGGACGGCTCAAGATAATCGCCGACGAGCTGATCAATCAGCTTGCCGCGGGCCAGGCCTTCGCGCGGCTCGATGCCCTTCGCCTTCATCGCGGCGGCCAGGGATTCGGTATCCGGATAGAGGGCGTAGTCAATGCCGGTCTTCTCGAGGATGCCTTCGCGCATGTTGACGCGGTGCCACGGCTTGCCGAAGTCGCATTCGATGCCGTTATAGGTGAACTTGGTCGTGCCGAGAACCTGCTGCGCGGTGTAGCGGAGCATCTCTTCAACGAAGCTCATGACCTTCTGATAATCGAAGTAAGCGCAATAGAACTCAAGCTGG
>CAVIKW010000111.1:0-6638 GCA_963643375.1 Flexilinea sp.
CGACGGCGCCGACGAAGTCCGCGAAGTTGTAATTCATGAACGAGGCGGCGGGGTAGATATTGCCGAGGACGGCGCCTTCCTTCCCGGCGCTGTAAAAGCTCAGCGGCAGTCCCGCGGTAATTTGGTAACCGGCGGCGCGGAGAATCCGCGCGGGATTGAGGGAGAAGGTCACGCCGACATACGCAGTGTCATGAACGGAGCTGTTCCGCACGGCGAAGACAGCCGCCAGCGCGATCACGGTCAGCGCCAAATACGGCAGGGAGCTTTTCACCGCCTTGAGGAAGTTCCCGCGTCGGGACCAGATCAGCAGGCAGACCATGGCAATGAAGGGATAGCAGACTTCATACGTGAAGAGTCCGAGGCCGAAGAAGAGCAGTCCGAGGGCGAGGTCGCGTCCCTTCCCGGTTCGGCACCAACGCAGGGTAAAGAGCGCCGTCAACAGCATCTCGGCGGTGAGCACCTGCATCAGTCCGTAAAAGCCGCTGACGGGATCCTGATAGACGCGGGTCTGCAGCATCAGCGGGATAATGAGCATCCCGAGGCGGGCATAGCGCAGCGGCAGCCCGAATTCAAGCAAGGTCTTGCGGAAAATGAGCTGATTCGCGAGGATCAGCAGGATGATGAGCGCCTTGTAAACGGCGGGATCGTCAATGTAAAAGAAGAAATAGTAATAGAAGGAGAGGACGTTCACGCGGCCGAGACGCAGGTACGAGCGCATGAATTCCAGCACGTGGCTCAGGGTTGAGACGGAGTCATTCCGTTCGGCGAGGTAATTCGTGGAGTTGACAGCGTCATCCCAGTAGTATCCGCTCGGCACCAGCATCGCCAGGCACGCCGCCGTCAGCAGCAGGATGAGAATTTCCACGCCGTACTTTTTCAGGAAACTTCCGCCCGTGTTTTCCTCGGGAACGGCGCCTTCCTTAAAGAAAAGCATAATCACGCCGGCGAGTCCGATGACCCACAGCACCCAGCCGTAAGTGCCGCCGCTGAGATTTCCGAGAATCGGCAGCCGCGCGGCGATTCGCGCGGGCAGACATCCCAACGCGCCGATGAAGATCATCGCCGCCGGGAGAAGGTATTTGCGTCCCTGTTTTTCCATAGTGTTCCTCTAATAAGCCAAAATGCCGACGCTGTCGAAATCCACCGCTTCGGCCTCTTCCAGTTTGTAAAGCCGGCCGTGGGCGGTCTCATTCAGGAGCCGCGCCTCGGACAGCGGGATCGTCTTCGTCTCACCGGATTTCGTGCGGTAGACGAGATGCCGTCCGTTGAGGTTTTCGCCGCTGACGAAGAAGCGCAGGTCGGTCACGATTACCGTATCGAAGCAGTCATCTTCGAAGTTCATCACCGCCTGACGGATCCGTCCGTACTTGGCGAACCCGCCCGAAGCGTCGGCGTCATAATTGATAATGTTCGTGTCCCGCGGGGCGATCCAAGTATCCTCGGAAACCGCGCGGCGTTCATTGACGTAATCCGCGACGCTCTTCGCGTTGACCTCGCGGCGGGCGTTCAGGCTGTAGAAATCCGCCTGCATCGGCTCCAGCTGCCAGCCGTGTTCCCAAAGGGAGAAGCCGCGGTCGGAGAGGATCAATTCCCCTTCCGCGGGATCGGCGTCCAAAATACCCGCCTGCAGCGCGTATTCGCCCGCCTGTCGGGGATAAGCGAAGATCCCGCAGAGGTCTTCGGAGATGCCGCGGTTGTCCTGCATTCCGACCAGCAGGAAGACGCAGGCACCGGCGGTGATGAGCGTACGCAGCACGCCGCTGCCGCTCTTGCGGATCAATCCCGCCGCGAGTTCATACAGGATCAGCGCGGCGCCGAAATAGGAGAAGTAGACCGGGATGTACGCGAGTCCGGGGATCAATTCGTTTTGGTATTTTTCGCTCATGGAGATGACCAGCCCCGGCAGCAGCCACAGCAGCAGCCCGAAGCACAGCGTCATCCAAGAGAAACGCGGCTTTTCATCCGCCCCGCCGCGAAGGACGATCACCAGCGCGCAAACGGCGATGAGATCCTGCCAGCCGATGCCGCGGATGAACTCCGCGAATGAGGTGTTGAACAGGTCATGCCACAAAACATACTTCCCGAACAGACCGGCGTCATACCCGGCGAGACGGTAGCTCAGCGGGAAAGCGGCGGTGACCTGACTTACGAACGCGCGCAGGATGGTCGGGATATCCAGACCGAAGGTCGTGCCGGCATACGCGGTGTCGGCGTTGATATTCTTTGCCCGCAGGAACATGGAGAGCGCGAAAAGGAAGACCGCGGCGAGGATGTGCGGAAGGCAGGCCTTGACCGCGTGCCAAAAGTTCTTCCGTTCCGCGAGCGCGAGCAGAAGGAAGAGCGCCGTCAACGGGAAGAACATTTCATAAGACATCAGACCGATCATGAAGAACAGCAGACTCACGAACCGCGGCGCGGTCCGTCCGCTGTGGAGATACTTCACGAAGAAGAGCAGCGCCAGGATCAGCTCGATGAACAGAACCTGCATATAACCGTAATAACTGTTCAGCGGGTCGTGATAAAGCCGCAGTTGGAAACACAGGCAGACGGCCGCCGTCCCTCCGAGGGCTAAGCGTTCGTCACCCTGCCATTCATCAAGAAAGCGGTAGAAAAGGAACGCGTCCAGGATCGTCAGGGCCAGCAGGAAGAGCTTATACACGAATGCGTTCGGGATGAAGTAGAAGACCGGATAATGGAAGGCCGCGAAGGGATTCAGCCGTCCGACCTTGGCGTAGTCCACGATCTCCGCCCAAACCCGAGCGAATACAGACTCCCCGCGCAGACGCATCGCCTGCGCCTCAACCGAGAAGAAGGCGTCGTCCCAATTGAAGCTGCCGGTCAGCACCGGCTGCAGCGCGAGGAACGCGAGCAGCAGGAGCAGGGCAAGGCGGACATTCTTCCCCTTCGGCAGCTTTTCCGTCAGCTTCGGGAACAGCGCCCCGATCCACAAAGCAATCCCGGCGCCGAGCAATACCAGACCGAACGGCATCCACCGGTCGAGCGCCTCCACCGAGGCTGAGTCCGCGGAGCGGTAGCCGAGGATCATCCGCGCGGTGAACCAAAGCACACCGAGGGCAAGCAGCACGCTGCCGACGACGGTACGCTTCGTGAAGGGGCGCAGGCAAAAACCGACCGCGAGCACGAATGCCGTCACGAGCAGGATGAACGCCGCCTGTTTATAAGGGCCGATCACCACGGGAACGCTCACGCCGTAACCGCGCAGGACGGTCCATGCCAGCCCGGCGATGGCGAGGAATATTACAGCGGCCGCGGCCGCGAAAAACGTTTTCCTTGTGTTTTTCATGCTTCTCCGAAAAGCAGCGCGGCGAGGTCGGAGACTTCGTTGCAGAAGAAATCCGCCTTCGAGCGCATGGATTCATGAACCGCGGGGACCGTGTAGCCCCAGCCCGCCCCGGCGAAGCGTACGCCGGCGCCGTGCGCGGAGCGCAGGCCGAGGTCCATATCATCCACCATCAGCAGGTCATCCGGTCCGTATCCGGTCAGGCGCATGATCTCCTCTACCGGCCAGGGGGACGGCTTGTTCTTCGAATGATCCGAATTCCAGCCGAAGATCAGTTCCGGAACGGGAACACCCGCCGCGCGGTAGTCGCGTTCGATATATTCGGCATGGGACGCGGAAAGAACGGCAACCGTGCCGCCGAGTTCACGCTGTTTTTGAATGACGTCCGACATCCCCGGGAAAAAAGGTGCCGTCACGGATTGGCAATGGACCTGCCATATACGAACTTCCTCCTTCAATTCTTCGGGAGTGAAGCCGAGCGTATCGCGATAAAAATTGAACAGTCCCGGGTCGTAGGCGATCTCAATGACCTCCTCAAGCGAACAGTCCCCGTACCGCGCGCCCGGCCGCAGCTGACGCACCGCGTCAATGAACGCCGGATAATGAATACACGGCGTGCTGTTGACAGTCGTGTCATCATGGTCCAAGACAAGGCATTTAAAATTTAAATTCATGGAGTCAATTATAACAGGGGAAAGGCGGTAAGAAGAGACCAGAGACCAGAGACCGGATAACATCAGCGCGCAACCGTTAAAGAGGGGAAAAGAATTTAAGATGGAAAAGGCCCGATAATCAGAGGAATGCTCCAATTATCGGGCAGATTTTAGTTATATCGTAATACATCTCATTAAACCAGTGGGTGCCGGATTATGTTATCCGGTCTCCGGTCACTGGTCTCTGGTCACTTACTTCCTGTCGGCCAAAATCGCCAGCTTCAGCCCTTCAATCGCGACGCGGACCGACCGGGCGGTGTCTTCGGACATCTTCTCGCCGACGCCGGCCTTGTCGCGTTCCTGGTTCCAGACCACATGGAAGCACGACGCGCAGCGGACATGGAGCGCGTCCGCCTCAACGAAGAGGGCCGCGGATTCCATCTCGGAACCCTTGACGCCGAGCCGCTTCCAGGCTTCCCATTTGTCCTGCAGCTCATAGCTCACCGGGCTCTTCTCCGGCGAATGCTGTCCGTAGAACGAATCCTTGCATTGGACGACGCCGGTGTGCGTGGTGTATCCGAGCGCCTTGGAGGCCTCCACCAGGCAGCAGGTCAGGCCGAAGTCCGGGACGGCAGGATACTCGATCGGGGCGAACTCCATCGAGGTGTGCTCAAAGCGGATGGCGCCCGTCGCGACGACGATATCGTCGGTCTTGACATCGAAGTCAATCCCGCCGCAGGTGCCGGTGCGGATGAAGGTATCCGCGCCGATCTCGTGGAGCTCCCACATCGCGATCGAAGCGGACGGTCCGCCGATACCGGTGGAGCAGACGCTCACCTTCTCGCCGAGCAGCGTGCCGGTGTAGATATTGAATTCGCGGTTGTAGGCGATTTGCTTCGCGTCGTCGAAATAAGCGGCAATCGCCGCGCAGCGTCCCGGATCCCCGGGCAGGATCACATAGCGGCCGACATCGCCCGCCTTGCATTTGATATGGTATTGTAAATTCAGTTCCTGCATAGCGGTCCCTCCGTTTTTTAATATTATATAACAAAAAAGGCGCGGAATCCATCGTCCGCGCCCTTGAATTTTCAAGCCTCCGCGCTCTTGTCCCCTTCGGCCTTCTTCAGGCACGCGGGAACGAGGACGAGGCAGTAAAGCATCGTGAAAAAGCAAGCGGTGAACCCCGCCGCGGTTTTCCCCAAGCCGGGGATGAAAGCGCCGCGCAGGTATTTCGCCGTGAAGTAGAGCGGGACGCAGGCAATGACCGCCAAGATCAGACGTTTGACTTTATCCTCCGCCTCGCGAAGCTTGATCCAGCGCCGTTCAATATAAAGCCCCGCGGCGGTGCCCATCAGGTTGCCGAACGCCGCGTAGGTGTCGGGCTTCATCTTTTCGGGATCGACAATCAGCGCCCCGTCAACCAGCTCCATCGGATAGGTCTTGACGGCGATATAGATCGCGCCGAAGACGATCAATGTCAACGCGCCGGCGAAGCGTTCCGAATCGGTGACAACGCCCATCTCAACCAGCGTCTGCAGGCGGAAGGTGAGCAGGACCAGGATCATGGTCATGGTACAGCCCGCGAGGACATCCTGCGGAGTGTGCACGCCGAGATAGTTGCGGGAGAACAGGATCAGCACCAGCATGAAAATCAACAGGATCGAGAGCCAACGGCGCTTCTTCCATTGCCAGACAGCGCCCGTCCCGAAGTAATAAGCCGCGGCGGTCGAATGTCCGCTGGGGAAGGAATACCCCGTCGCGGTTTTGATGGAGTCGCCGACGGGAACGATTCGCGCGTCACGAATCCACGGACGGTATACGCAGGCGGTCAGCTTGAGCATCCCGTTGAAGTATTCGCCCAAAGCGCGCACGCTGAGGAAAATCTCGCCCATCCGTTTGTTCACGACCCAATAAATCAGGCAGACAATAATCAGCGGCCAGGGGGTGAACAGCAGATCGCTGTACCACGCGAAGAACCCGTCGAGAGCCCCGTTCGTGGACTCCCGCAAGCCCTGCAGCCAAAGCAGATAATTCATATCCATAAACACCTCATTCAAATCATTTCGATGACAATTCTATCTCAACTTCTTCGGCCGATCCACCATGCGGCGTCGGAATTCCTTCGCGCGGAGGTACATCTCCGCCCCCTGCAGGACTTTCTTATCGGAGTCGTACGTCAGGCGGCCAAAGGCTTCGCGGTAGGGGAGCCAGAAGATTTCGGTGACTTCGCATTCCTGGTTCGCGACCTTACGGCCGGCGGCCTCCGCGATGAAGAAGACCACGTCCTTTTCAATATCCGGCGCCGGAGAATAGGTGATCATCCGCCGGAAGCCGGTATCAATCGTGACGTCGAGCGCCGTTTCCTCACGGATCTCCCGCTCGGCGGTCTGAACCTCGGTCTCGTCCCCTTCGACGTGTCCCTTCGGGATGGAATAATGCCCGCCGGTCATGTGTTCAATTAAAAACAGACGGCGTCCGTCTTCCTTCAGCCAAACCACCGCGCCGCAGGATTTTTCTTTTTTCATTGTGTTTACCCCCTCGCGAGTTAATATCCGCTGTCAATCATAACCCAAAAAACAAGATTTCACATCAAAAGAGTCCACGTCACACGCTTCGCGACAGTGGATTTGTCCGCAGTTCACCTCATCCACCACTAACGTGGTCCCCCTTCCCCTCGAGGGGAA
>CAVIKW010000112.1:0-6632 GCA_963643375.1 Flexilinea sp.
CGCGTTAAGGCCTTCCCCTATGAGGGGAAGGGGGACCGCTTGCGGTGGATGAGGTCAAGGCTGCGCCAGCAGCCGCCCCTCGAGGGGAAGGCTGAAAACGCCCGATATTGGAAGTTAATTCCAAATATCGGGCGTTTGCCTAACTTTAATTAATATTCACTTTGAGCACGGATGCAGACTTATGTTATCTGGTCTCTGGTCTCTGGTCTCTATTTTCCCGGTCTCCGGTCACCGGTCTCTATCGATATATTCCATCCATAGATTCCAGCCGCTCATGAACATAAGCCGTGAAGTGAGCGAGCTCGTCGCCTTCGTAGGGAGCGTCGGGCCAGCGGCTTTGTTCGCGGATCATGGCGCCGGAATCCCAGAGCGCGGCGCGGTGCGTCTCAATGGCGGCGTCAATGGCTTCGTCGGACCAGGACGCCGCGCGGAGTTCCTGCCAGCGTTCGCGGATCATCTCCGTGATCTCCTCATCCCCCGCGCGTTCCAATACCGCCGCGGGGTTGTACTTCATGACGTAGCTGTTGTCGTCGGAAGAGATGCCCCAAAAGTTGATATACCACTTAAGGCTGTTATTCGGTTGATCACCCAATGTTGTCCCCAAGTCCCAAGGCGTGAACATCAACAGCCGACTGCCGTCATTGGTTTTCTTGAAGGTAATGAAATAGTTATAAATCGCCCCTGTGTCCGGTTTGACATGATCCGTTCCCTGTATGAAGCGGGTAAAGAGGAGCGTGTCAATCGCGCTCGACAGGTCCGTCTCCGCGAGAATGGCATCCGTGTCGGAATCGGCCCAATGCTTGTTGACCTCGCGGATCTGCTGAAAATGGGCTGCTGCCTGCTCTTCCGTAAATGTCCCGCGAAGTTCATAACCGAACGCGGGATATGAATCGTTTTCTTCCACAATTTCCGGATTTGTCCAATTACTCACTTTGGCTATGAACTCCGTCTCCGGATTGCGGAGATTCAGCTGCATGGCGTCAAGCGGATAACCGATGGCGTAGATACCCCAATAGCGGTCATTGAGGAAGAGTTCCACCCAACGGTATTCATTACCGTTCACAACGCCGAATGTGTTGTTCGTGCCGCAGGTGTCCGCCCAGAGATTCGAGAGAAACACATTGCGAACCTTATCCTGATCGTTGTAGGGAGTAAAAAGAATCCAATCGTTGTCCGTGCGCAGACCGAGAAGATTCACCTCGGTGTCCAATGTGATACGGTAGCCGACTTTATCCAAAATAGCAGAACCGTATCCCCTGATACGAATCGCGCCTTTGAGCTGAATAAAACGCTGCGAAGCATCGGAGCGGTTATCCCATAGCGTTAATGTCATCGGCTGATCCGTACGCTTGCGGAACTCGCCGGGAGCGTCGGTTTCACCCACAAGGTGCTGAATGGCGTATGGGGGAGGTGTCGGCGTTTGATAGCCGAATTCCACGCGGGGTTCTTCCCGTTCCTCAATTCGCAGCAACGGCAGCGTCGTCACCGTCAGGGAACACTCTCGGTAGGCGGAATCGGTGTACAGCAGGAAGGGAATCTCCTCCGCGGATCGGATGGACGCGGCGGTCAGTTCGAATTCCGGGAACGCGGCCTTCGCCCCACTCACCTCCACGGAGATATCGGTGTCCCCGTCTTCATTCAGGGACCAGAACCAGCGGGCGTTATCCGCGTCGTAGAAGAGGTCGCAGCTATCGAAGCGGATCCGCTCCGGCATCAGCGAATTGTCTTCCACCCGCCCCTGCTTCAACGCCTCGTACTCCTCCGCGGAGAGCGTCAATTCGGAAAGCTTCGGCAGCCGCGAATTCGCTCCGCCGAGGAAGACCAGCAGCACGAGCGACACACCGAGCAGGACGGAGACGATCGGGAAACGTTTCATGCGAGAATGGCGGAGAGGGCGGCGCGGCCGCGGGCGTATTTGGAAAACGCGGTCTGGCGGTAACTGCCGGTGTCGAGAATTCGGCGGATGTAGCCCGGCAGGATGGCGTCGAACTTGACTTCGAGAACACGGGCGTCCCCCTGCAGCACCGGGTAGGCACTGTATCCGCCCTCGAGGAAGGCGGCGCAGTCGTCGGAGCAGTTGACTGCCCGGTCGATGGTGACGCGGATGTTGGTCGTCGGGTCGACGAAGGCGGTGCGCTCGTAGTCCACGATGACCTTCGGCGTGAATCCGCGCGTCAGGATGGCGGCGCAGAAGTCCCGCAGCAGCGGTTCATTCTCGTATTGAATGGCGCTGACGTCACCGGCGCAGAGAGCTTCGTATTCTTCCCGCGAAAGACGGCAGGTATGCTTCCCGCAGCGGTCGAGGTTCTTCTCCTTCCGCTCCAGATGCAGCTCATCGGCTTCGTTGTTGTAATAACGGACACGGTACTTATAGCGCCGCGCGTTGCCGGCAAGGTTATCCTTCAGGCAGCTGTCTTGGAAGTCGTCAAAATACAGGCTGCGGATCATGTACGTCCCGTCTTCGGGATGGTGCGCGTCGAACGGCAATACGCCGCCGAAGCGGTTCATCAGTTCGGCGGTCTGTCCCTCGGTGAGGAGGAATTTCCATTCGTTGCGGGAGATCTGCATATTACTCTTTATTCTCGGATTCGTCCTTCTTGAGGGCGGCCTGTTCGGCATGGTAGGCGTCCACCGCTTTGACAGCGGCTTCCCAGCAGGCTTCCTTGTCCTTGCTCAGGCGGACGCGCAGGCCGGAACGCTTCTCGGCGGTGCTGACAACGTGCAGCAGGGAGACGGCCAATTCCTTCGCGACCTCGACCGGCATGTAGAGATAGGTCTCGTCGACGGTCTTCCGTTCCTCGAAGACGGGCGGGGTTCCGTAGCCGGTCTTCTCAATGTTCGGCGCCGTGGCTCTCGCCTCCAGAACGCAGGTCAGGTTCTGCATGGCGACGGTGAAATTATTCATGTAAGCGGACTTCTGCGCCATATCAATCCTCTTTCGGATGCGAACACGGGCCGTTGTTCAGGTTGTTCCCGCAGATCGGGCAGAGGCCTTTGCAGTCGGGTTTGCAGACCGGGGCGTACGGCACTTCCATCAGCAGGTATTCGCGGACGACATCCTGCAGGTCGAGGTAGCCGCTGGAGGGCAGGAACTGCTCGGCGTCCTCATTCTCGCGCTTGTTGTGGAAGCAGTAAAGCTCCTCGAACCGCGCGTCCAGCTTCTGTGTATAGGTCTCGAGGCAGCGGGTGCATTCAAGATCGGTCTCGGCGGTCAGCTCCCCTTCGGCAAGAACGCCCTGCTGGGTCTTGCTGACGCGGATGGCGCAGTGAATGTTGCGGCCGGTGAGGTCATCCGCCAGTTGAATTTCGGGTTCGTCAATCGTCAGGTCGCGATAGGTGCCGACGACTGCGTTGATCAAAAAACCTACATTGATTCTGTAAGGATAGTGATTCGTGCTCATGATTTACTCCATTCTGTTACCACTATCATTATAACCCGAAAACAGCCCGCGGAACACACGGCGCGGTTTCCTGATAAAATAGAGGAGTATGGAAAGCAGAGAGGTCATCCGCGTCGTCATCAACACACCGGCGAAAGCCGGTCTGTTTGATTACCTCGTGCCGGAAAGCCTCCGCGGACGCGTCCGCCCGGGACATATGGTCATCGTCCCCTTCAATCACACCATGCAGCAGGCCGTCGTTTGGCAGCTCAATGTGACGCCGGAAGCGGCGAAGCCCGCGGAGATCACCGCCCTCGCGGATGAGGAGCCGGTGCTGACAGCGGCGCAGCTGCGTTTGGCGGAAAAGATCGCCGAACGCTCGCTTTCCTCCATCCGCGAATGTGTCAACCTCCTGCTGACGGACAAGATCCGCAAGGTCTCCCGCCCGGTCTACCGCCTCCTTCGGAAGGATATCGGCTTCCAAACGTCGCTCACCGGCCCCGGGGAGGATGTTGACGGGATCCTGGCGCTGTTCTCCGCGAATGACGGGACGTTGGACGAGGAGACATTGGATAAGACACTGGGGAAAAAGGTTTGGCGCCGCGGGATGGACCGCCTGATCCGTGACGGCAGCGCCGTCCGTTCGCTCAGCCTGGAGCAGCCCGCTCTCAAACCGCGGATGATTCCCGTCGCCGTGTTGACGGAGACATCCCCGGAGGCGGACGCGCCGCTCGCGAAGGCGGCCTCCGCGCATGAACGGCGCCGCGCCGCGCTGGATTTCCTCGCCGAACATGGCGGAGAGGCTCCGCGGGCAGAGATGGTCCGCGCGTCGAATGTCAACCCCGCCGATGTTCAATATCTGGTCAAGAAGGGTTGGCTGCGGCTTGAGGACCGCGAGGTCATGCGCGGCCACCGCTATTACATGAACGAACCCGCGGCCCGGCTCCCCGAACTCACGGCGGAGCAGTCCGCCGCGGTGGAGCGGATCACCGCCGGACTTCGCGGCGAATCCGACCTCCGTCCGATCCTGCTGCACGGCGTGACCGGTTCGGGAAAGACGGAAGTCTACCTGCGCGCCGCCGCGGAGGCCATCCGCCTGGGGAAGCAGGTACTGATGCTCGTCCCCGAAATCGGATTGACGCCGCAGATTCTGACCCGCTTCGAGAGCCGTTTCCCCGGCCGGGTCGGCGTGTACCATTCGAACCTGTCGAGCGGCGAACGTTACGACACCTGGCGCCGCGGACGGAACGGCGAATTCCGCGTCATCGTCGGCCCGCGTTCCGCGCTGGCGGTTCCGCTGCCCGACCTCGGATTGATCCTCGTGGACGAGTGCCACGAAGACGCTTACTACCAGACCGGCGAACGGCCGTTCTTCTCCGCCGTACGCGCCGCCGCGGACTACGCCGAGATCACCGGTTCGCAATTGGTGCTGGGCTCCGCCACCCCGACCACCGCGCAGATGTTCAAAGCCCGGCGCAGCGGCTGGCATATTGAAACCTTAAAGAATCGCGCCACCGGCGTCCTGCCTCCGCGGGTGATGCTCGTGGACATGCGCGCCGAGCTGAGGAGCGGAAATTCCGAGATATTCTCGACTGCCCTGCTGCGCGAGATCGACAGAACCTTAAAGATTAACAAACAATGCATCCTCTTCCTGAACCGCCGCGGCGCGGCTTCCTATACCTTCTGCCACAACTGCGGCGAGTCCTTCACCTGCCCGAACTGCGACGTGCCCTACACCTATCACGCCTCGCGCGGGCGGCTGGAATGCCATTACTGCGGCTCGACGATGCCGCTCCCCGAAGTCTGCCCGGTCTGCGGGTCGAGTGAGATTCGACGCTTCGGCGCGGGCGTGGAGCTGGTCGAGCAGATCATCTCCGAGAAGTTCCCGACGGCGGGCGTGCTGCGCCTCGACGCGGACAGTGCCGCCGGCGCGGGGAACCAAGAGAAGATCCTCAGCAGCTTCGCCAACCACGAGGCGGACATCCTCGTCGGCACCCAGATGGTCGCGAAGGGGCTTGATTTCCCCGATGTGCGGCTGGTGGGCATCCTGCTCGCGGACGTCGGCGCGAACTTCAATGACTACCGCGTGGACGAACATTCCTATCAGATGCTGACCCAGGTCGCGGGCCGCGCCGGACGTGCCCGGGAACAGGGCCTCGCCATCCTGCAGACCTTCCAGCCCGAACGCTACTCCATCCGCTCCGCCGTGCGCGGGGATTACGACACCTTCTACAACAGCGACCTTTCCTACCGCCGGCTGATGGGCTACCCGCCCTTCTCGCGCCTGCTGCGGCTTGAGCTTCGCGGGGAGAATGAGGCCTCCGTGAAAGCCGAGGCCGAGGACCTGGCGAGAACGCTTCGCAAAAAGATCCGGGACGGGGGCCTCGCGCTCCGCCTGATCGGCCCCGCCCCCTGCTTCTTCCCCCGCCTCGCCGGGAAATACCGCTGGCATATCATCCTCCGCGGCACCGATCCGGTGGGGTTGATCCGTGGTATGGAATTGCCGGGTGTGCGGGTGGAGGTTGATCCACCATCATTATTGTAAAGAGAGTGGAGACCGGGAAGCAAGAGACCAGAGACCAGAGACCGGATAACATAAGCCGGCATCCGTGGTCAAAGTGAATATTGATTTAAGTTAGGCAAACGCCCGATAATTGGAAGTCAACTCCAAATATCGAGCGTTTTTTACCTTCCCCTATGAGGGGAAGGGGGACCGCTTGCGGGGGATGAGGTCCGCGGTAGCACGGAACGCCCGACATTGCAATTCGCACCCACTTTCGACCGCGCTTATCTGCCTTCCCCTCGAGGGGAAGGGGGCCCGCTTGCGGGGGATGAGGTGCACCCGCTCGCATCGGGGCTCGCCCCGGACGGGTGCGGATGTTGATGGATGCGGACAATTGTAAAACTTTCCATGTATAATGAAAAGTGACAACGCTGTTGGCACTTTTGAAAAAATAAATATCTGCCGGAAACGACCTCGCCGCAAGCGGTTACGCTTCGCGTGGGCGAATGTATACCGGTTATATATAAGGGGAAGTATTATGGATAACAATCAATTCGAATGGGTGGCTTTCTACGAGGAATTCGCCGGCAAGCTCTTGGATTACAAAAACGATCGGAAACCGCTGGTCGAGAAGGTATTGAAAATCTATGAAGAAACCGGCATCCATCTGCCGACCCTCGAAAAAGACAACAAGTTGGTGGATATCGACCCCTTCACCGTGTTCGGGCTCTTCAATAAAAGCTCAATGC
>CAVIKW010000113.1:0-6602 GCA_963643375.1 Flexilinea sp.
ACAATATATATCGATTGTAACCTATATAATGGCGAATTCATTCCTGGGCCTCAGGATAATAGTGGTTGGTGCAACTATCCAAAAAACTGAAAAATAACAGACAATCAATAGCGGGAGAGTCGTCCCGCTATTTTATTTTAAAAGTTCCGGCACCGTAATTACCGTAAATTCGAATCAATGCGCATTTGTCCCGGCGCATTGATTTCAGTACAAGAGGCAAAACGGTTGACTCCGGGCGTAATCACCTCATCCGCCCCTTTCAGCACAAGGCACGGCTTCGCACGTCCTACAAGGAAAAGTCAATAACGCCGCTTCGCGAAGATGAGCGTGTGTGCAGGTCACCTCATCCACCGCTGACGTGGTCCCCCTTCCCCGAAAAGACAGCGAGGAGTGAAGAGAGGCAATAGGCAGTAGGCAATAGATGGCGCTCGCCATTCGCAGTCTCGCCCAACTTAGACCGCGCTTAAGCCTTCCCCTCGAGGGGAAGGGGGACCGCTTGCGGGGGATGAGGTGAACTGAACACCCGCTCCCCTTCGCGGAGCGCCAACTCCACTCTCCACTCTCCACTCTCCACTCTCATTAAAAAGGACGCCGCTTTCGCGGCGCCTTTTTAATGATTCAACTTTACGAGTTTCGTCATCCCGGCAACGAGTTTCTTCAGCCCGACGCTCTTGAACTGCACCGTCAGGATCTCGTCGCCGCCCTCCATCTTGCTCTCTAAAATCGTGCCTTCGCCCCAGGACGGATGGCGGACTTTGTCGAGGGCTTTGAACTGCGAAGTCCCGCCGGAGACCGCGGATGCTGCCGGCGGTTTCACGGAGGAGGCGGGGGATGCCGTGCGCGGATAGGAGGCGCCGGTCTTGCGGATCGGCTCGGTCGACCGGGTGTAGGTACTGGTCCCGCGGGAGCCGGCGTTGAACGCGCCGCGGCTCCAGCTCGGGGTGTTCTCCCAGCGGGAGGCGCGGGCCTTCTGCGTCGAGGTACGGGAACCGCCGAGCGCGGGCCCGTTCAGAACGCGGATGAGCTCCTGCGGAATGTCGTTCAGGAAGCGGGAGCGGATCATGGACTCCGGAACGCCGAAGGAGACGCGGGTCTCGGCCCGGGTCAGGGTCAGGGAATTGCGGGCGCGGGTGATGCCGACGTAGAACAGACGGCGCTCTTCGCCCATTTCTTCGGGATCGTCGAAGGAACGGGAATGCGGCAGCACGCCGTCATCCAACCCGATGATGAAGACGCGGTTGAATTCCAAACCCTTGGCGGCGTGCAGGGTCATCAGGGTCGGGGAGTCAATGTTCTCGCCGAGGGTATCCTGATCGGAGACGAGCGCCAGGTTCTGCAGGAAGTCGGAGATGCCGCGTTCTTCGTACTCGAACGCCATCTTCCGAAGTTCCTCGATGTTATCCCAACGGTCGTCCTCGCCGTCATTGTCCGACTCGAGCCAGGCTTGATACCCGGTCTCGCGGATGATGCGGTCCATCAGGTTCACGATGGACGGATCGCCGTTCATCTGCTCCTGCCAGCCGTTGAGCTTGGCGCCGAAGTCGGCAAGGGAGAGCGCGGCGCGGCCCATCTGCGGCCAGTAGACGGATTCCGGACCGAGGCGGCCGAGGTCCTGCAGGATCTCGCCGGCGCTCTTCTGGGATTCGTACGCGGCCAGGTTCAGGCTTTCGACAGCCTTCGCGCCGATGCCGCGGGTGGGCACGTTGATGACGCGGGTCAGGCTGATTTGGTCATGCGGGTTGTAGACGACGCGCAGATAGGCGATGATGTCCTTGACCTCGCGGCGTCCGTAAAAACGCTGCGCGCCGACGAGACGGTACGCCATGCCGCGGTAAAGGAAGGCGTCTTCGAAGAGACGGGATTGCGCGTTCGTGCGGTAGAGCACGGCGAAGTCGCCGCCCTTGGCGTTGCCGTTGCGAATGAGCGTCTGGATGGTGTCCGCCACGTAACGGGCTTCGTCGCGGTCGTCTTCGGCTTCGTAAAGGCCGATCAGCTCGCCGGAGCCGCGGTCGGAGAAAAGCTTCTTCGGGGTGCGGTTCTTGTTGCGGTCAATCACGCCGCCCGCCGCGTCCAAGACGTTCTGGGTGGAGCGGTAGTTCTGTTCGAGCAGGATCTTATGACATTCGGGATAATCCTTCTCGAACTGCAGGATGTTGCGGTAATCCGCGCCGCGCCAGCGGTAAATGGACTGGTCCTCGTCACCCACGGCGAAGAGGTTGCGGTTGACGGAGGCGAGCAGCTTGAGGAGCTGGTATTGAACCGTGTTCGTGTCCTGGAATTCATCCACCAGCACATGATGGAAGCGGCGTCCGTAGTTCTCGCGGATCTGCGGGTTGTCGTTCAGGAGCTTATGCGTCCACAGCAGCAGGTCGTCGAAGTCAAGGGAGTTCGCCGCCAGGAGCTCTTTCTGGTAGCGCTCATACACGCGGAAGAGCGTCTCCTCGCGGTAGTTGCTGCGGGAGATGTCCTGCGGGAACTGCAAATTGTTCTTGGCGTTGGAGATGGCGTTGTGCAGCGCGTTCGGGCGGAAGGCCTTCTCGTCGAGGGAGAGGCTCTTGATAATGCGCTTGATCAGGGACTGCTGGTCGTCGGCATCCATGATGACGAAGTTGCTGTCGAAGGGGAGCGCGGCGGCCTCACGGCGCAGGATGCGCGCGCAGACGGCATGGAAGGTGCCGATCCACATGGAACCCTGAACGGATTCGCCGAGCGTTCCTTCGATTCGGGTCTGCATCTCCTTCGCCGCTTTGTTGGTGAAGGTGACAGCGAGGATGTTGTACGGACGGACGCCCATCACGCGCATCAGGTAGACAATGCGCTGGGTCAGGACGCGGGTTTTGCCCGAACCGGGACCCGCGATGACGAGGGTCTGCCCCGTCCCGGCGGTGACGGCTTCCTTCTGTTGGGGATTCAGTTGGTCAAGGTATTCCATGTGATCAATCCTTCTGTCCGTTTTCTGTAATGCTGTCGGCGATGGCGCGGTCAATCTTGCCCATCGGCAGCGCTTTCAATCCGTCCGCGTCGATAAATTCGAAGGCGCCTTCCGGTGCCTCTCCGTTGATGAAACAGCGGACGGCGTGGCGGGTCTCTTTGAAATGGGTGTAGGTATGCCGGAAGCTGCCGATTTCCTCCCCGGGCTCAATCTCAATGCCGAGCGCGGCGCGGATCGTCCGCTTCAGGCAGGCGTTGACGTCCTCATCCGTATTGATCCGTCCGCCGGGGAACTCCCACATGCCGCCGAGCAGCCCGTTGGAATCCCGCTTCGTCAGCAGGAATCCGCCCGCCGCGTTTTGAATGACCGCCGAGACGGTCTCGTAACGCGGGATGGGGGCGGCCTTCGCGGCGACCGGGCGTTCATGAACGGTGCCGCGGGCGTATGCCAGACAGTCCTCCGCCAGCGGACATTCGCCGCAGCGCGGATTCTCGGGCAGGCAGATGACGGCGCCGAGGTCCATCAAGGCTTCGTTGTGGTCGCCGGGCCGTTCGCGGTCCAGGCACTCCTCCGCCAGCGCCCAAAGGCGCTGCTCCGTCTTCGGCTCGCGGATGGGCTCCGCGAGGTCGTAATAACGGGAGAGGACGCGGCGGATGTTGCCGTCAAGCGCCGCGGCGGGTTCGCCGTACGCGATGGAGGCAATTGCCCCGGCGGTGTACGGACCGATGCCGGGCAGGCTTCGCAGGACCGCGGGATCGCGCGGAACGGTGCCGCCGTATTGCTCGGCGATGATCTTCGCTGCTTTCAGCAGGGAGCGGGCGCGGCTGTAATAGCCTAAGCCTTCCCACAGCTTCAACACTTCCTGTTCGTCGGCCTCAGCCAGCGAATTCACATCCGGGAAGCGCTCAAGCCAGCGTTCAAAATAGGGGATGACGGTCTCCACCCGGGTCTGCTGGAGCATGATCTCCGCGATCCAGGCGGTGTAAGGCGTGCGGAATCGGCGCCACGGCAGATCCCGCCGGTTCGCGTCAAACCAGGGGAGCAGGCCCCGCATGGGTCAGAATTGGAACCCGGAGCCCGCGGGGACGAGCTTCGATTGGAAGTTCTCGACGTACTCGAAGAGCCGATCCAAGAGGACTTCCCAATCGTGCTGCGCCATGCGGCGTTCGGCCTCCAGCTCATCCGGGAGGACGGCGCTGATCTGCACCTGCGGGACGTCGTTCGCGCCGTAAACCGTCGCCCAAGCGTCCCCGAGCTCGAAGCCGAGCTGATTCATGCGCGGGATGAAGGTATGGATCAGGAAGTCGAAATACTCCCGCTCGCGTCCCTCCTGAATATCCCAGGTCATGATCAGTTTATGCGGCATCGGACGCGTCCCCTTCCTCCGCGGCGGCGTCATTGCCGAGCGGATGTTCCATGACGATGATCTTGGTTTCCTTCGCGGCCTCTTCCTTCTCGTCTTTGGAGGCGGCGGGCACCTTGAAGGTGGTGTAAGTCTCGGTCACTTCGGAAATACCCATCACCTTCAGGAACTTGGACAGCGGATCCAATTCGGGAATGGTGCGGGCGACCGCGTAGTGCATCGGGATGGCGAAACGCGGCTGGATCATGCGGATGGTTTCCGCGGCCTGTTCCGCGTTCAGGGAGCTGCCTCCGCCGACAGGGACGAGCAGGACGTCAACGTCGCCGAGGGATTCCACTTCGCTCTCGCTCGGAGGGCGGGTGATGCATCCGAGGTGGGCGACGAATACGCCGTTGAACTCGATGACGTACAGCGAGCTGCGGGGTTCGCCCTTGCGGTTGACGGCGTGGCCGGTGACGAAGATGTCATTGACCTCGTATTCGCCCGGGCTGTCGATGACGAAGGCGTTCGTCTTAATGCCGGCGGTGAAGTTGTGCCCCGGCTTCTGTGTGGAAACGGTGACGATGTCCGCCTTCAGTTTGAGCGGTTCGTAGCCGATTTTTTCGTAATCATAAGGATCGCAGACAACGCTGCCGAGATTTCGTTCGTTCAGTCTGAAACAGGAATGTCCGTACCAGGTAATATCCATCTGTCCTCCGTAAATTGTCCGTGTGGGCACGGACATTTAATTATACCCTTTATTTTCCGCGATTGGCCGATTCGCCCGAAGCGCGGACAACAAAGTGAAGGATGAAGACGAACAGCGCCGAGGAGGCAATCACGCCGAAGCAGGCGGACCCGCCGGCCCGGTCGAGGACGATACCCGTCAGCCAAGGGATAATCATGTCGCCAAGGTTTTTCAGACCCATCACGAACCCGACGGAGCTGCCGTTCGCGTGCCCGCGGGAACGCAGGAGCAGGAGCAGCGCGGAGAAGATGACGCCGTTGCCGAAGCCGTAGAGGAAGTTCAATCCGAGCATGGCGCGGAAGCTGCGGGTGAAGAGCATCCCCGCCGCCGCGATGAAGACGAGGGTGACGGAAATGCTGAACGAGGCCTCCGGCTTGAGCTTCTTGACCGCCGCGGCGGAGATGAAGCGGGAGAGCAGGGAGCCGACCGCGAAGAACATCGGCAGCAGCGCCGCGTCCGCCTCGTCCGCGATGGCTTCACGCAGGACGGCCGTCGGGCTCCAGTCATTCAAAGCGCAGTCCCCGCCGCAGGCGAAGAACATCAGCACCGCGGAAGCGATGACCAAGGCGCACAATCCCTTATGCGGGGCGGCCTGTTCCTCCTCGGCGTGGTGTTCCGACGGTTCCGGTTCGCGGAGGAAGAAGATCCATACCGCGAAGATCACCGCCGGCAGCACCGTCCAAAACGGCAGGCGGAGCACATCCGCGTCGCCCTTCATGAAGCGGTTGAGCAATACCGGGCCGACCATCGCGCCCAGGCTCATGGCGGCGTACTGCAGGTAGTTCAGCCGACCGGCGAAGTCCTCGGGGAGGATGCTGTTCTGCACGTCGATGCCGCCTTCCACCAGCGCGCCCGTCACGCCCCAGATCAGCAGCGCGATGACAACCGCCGCCGCGGACCGGGTCTGCGGGTAGACCCACGTCACCACAGGCAGGACCAGCAGCCCGCCCGCGATGAGTTTATTCGTCGGCACGCTCCGCTGGGCCCGGCCGAGCAGGAAGCTCCCGGCGGAGTACGCGAGGGATTTGAGGATGATGAGCGTCGAGAAGACACTCAAGGTCACGCCGATATTGCCGGTGATGCGGGTGACCAGCGGCGCGAGGTACGACGCGCTCAGTCCGAGAAAGAACATAGCCGCGCAGAAGCAGACGGTGTAGGAGGTTTTTGTACGAGAAGTCATTTTTACCTTTATTCAAATGTTCAGATATGTCTTAAGATGAAAAAAGAGCGCTTCAAAAGCGCTCTCTGAGCTCCTCGACCTGGATTCGAACCGGGAACCTAACGGTTAACAGCCGCTCGCTCTGCCGTTGAGCTATCGAGGATCAATCAACAATCAATATTTTACACCTTTCTTGGAGCGTGTCAAGGAATTCGAAAAAAATGTGATTTTTTCGAATTAGAGACCGGAGACCAGAGACCGGATAACATGATTTGAGCGAGACTGCGATTATCGAGCGTAAGGTTTAGAAGAGACCGGAGACCAGATAACGTAATTGTGGCGTGACTTCGAATGTCGAACGCTCAGAGCTATCGCAGACCTCATCCACCGCGAAGCGGTCCCCCTTCCCCTCATAGGGGAA
>CAVIKW010000114.1:0-6559 GCA_963643375.1 Flexilinea sp.
TGAGGGGAAGGGGGACCGCTTCGCGGTGGATGAGGTGACCTGCGGACACGCTCCCCTTCGCGGAGCGCGCAAAAAACGCCCGATAATCGGAGACTTGCTCCAATTATCGGGCGCGTTTATTGCCTACTGCCTATTGCCTCCCTACCCCGCCTGAGGGAGAATCACATCCGTCGGGGATTTCTTCCGCGGGGCGCGTTTGGCCTTGCGGGTCATCTTGAACTCGTTGTTCTTATCCAGCGAGAAGACGATCGTGTCGCCGTCCGTGAACTCATGCGCCAGCAGGGCTTCGGAGAGGGGATCTTCGATCTTCTCCTGGATCACTCTGCGCAGCGGACGGGCGCCCATGTCGGGATCGTAGCCGTCGCGGGTGAGCTTCTCGAGCGCGGTTTCGGTCAGCTGCAGCTTAATCTTGCGTTCGGACAGGCGTTCGGCGACTTTGTTGAACTCCAGCTCGGTGATGTGCTGCATGTCCTCGAGGTTGAGCGCGCGGAAGACGACGACGTTGTCCAGACGGTTCAGGAACTCCGGACGGAAGGCCTTCTTCAGGCGCTCCATGAGCTTCTTGCGCATGTCGTCGTAGCTTTCCTTCTCGGAATCGGCCTCATTCGAAATCAGGTCGAAGCCGAGGCTGCCCTGTTTGCGAATGACTTCGGCGCCGATATTCGAGGTCATGACGATGATCGTGTTGCGGAAGTCGACCTTCTTGCCCTTCGAGTCGGAGAGGTGCCCTTCTTCCATAATCTGCAGCAGCATATTATGAATCTCGGAATTCGCCTTGTCGATCTCATCAAACACCACGATGGAATACGGACGTCTGCGGATGGCTTCGGTCAGCTGGCCGGCGTCATCGTAGCCGACATATCCCGGAGGCGCGCCGGTGAGGCGGCTGGCGGTGTGGCGTTCCATGAACTCGGACATATCCAGCTGCAGCAGGGCATCCTCACTGCCGAAGAGGAACTTCGCCAAGGCTTTCGTCAGCTCGGTCTTGCCCACGCCGGTCGGGCCCAGGAAGAGGAACGAGCCGATCGGACGGCGCGGATCCTTCAACCCGGAACGGGAGCGGCGGACGGCCTTCGAGATGGTGGAGATGGCATCGTCCTGGCCGATGATGACCTTCTTCAGCTCACTCTCCATGGAAAGCAGGCGTTCGGACTCCTCCTCCTTCATCTGCCCCGCCGGGATGCCGGTCCACATGGCGACGACATCCGCGATATCTTCCTCGGTAACGCGGGACGCGGTCTCGCGGTCCCAATTCTCATTGAGCTCGTTCAGACGGCGGGTCAATGCCTCTTCCTCTTTGCGGAGGGCGTTCACCCGGTCGTTATCATTCTGCTCTGCCGCGAGGGCGGAATCCTTCCACACGTCACGCAGCTTGGCGACGATCTTATTCGAAGCGGCAGCGGCCGGGCTCTTGTACATGCGCACGCGGGACGCGGCTTCGTCGACCAGGTCAATGGCCTTGTCGGGGAGGAAGCGTCCGGAGATGTAGCGCTTCGAGAGCTTCGCGGCGGCATCCAACGCCTCATCGGTGATGACCAGCTGATGGTGGTCCTCATACTTGCGGCGGATGCCCTTCAGAATCTCAACCGTCTCCTCGACCGAAGGTTCGGGGACGTTGACCGTCTGGAAGCGGCGTTCGAGAGCGGCATCCTTCTCGATATTCTTGCGGTATTCCTCAAGCGTAGTCGCGCCGATGACCTGAATTTCGCCGCGGGAGAGCGCCGGTTTCAGAATGTTCGCGGCGTCCACGGAGGAGCCGCCGGCGCCCGCGCCCACGAGCATATGAATCTCGTCGATGAAGAGGATAGCTTTCGTCTCCTTCAGTTCATCAATGACGCGCTTCAGGCGTTCCTCAAACTGGCCGCGGTACATCGTCCCCGCGACAAGGGAGCCGACGTCCAGCTGCAGGACCTTTTTGCCCAGCAGCTGCGCCGGGACATTGCCGGAGACAATCGCCTGGCACAGACCTTCCACGATGGCGGTCTTGCCGACGCCCGGTTCGCCGAGCAGCACCGGGTTGTTCTTGGTGCGGCGGGCGAGGATTTGAATGACCCGTTCGATCTCGTTCTTGCGTCCGATGACCGGGTCGAGCTTATGGGAAGCCGCCTTGGCCGTCATGTCGGTCGCTAACTGATCCATCATCGGTGAATCCTTCTGCTTCCGTCCCATGGCGCCCTGCGTGCGGGACGCGCCGACGCGGGACATTTCCGGCGGGGGCGGTGCCTGCTGTTCACGCTGAGCGGAGCTCGCGCCGTCTTCAAGCGCGCGGCGCAGTCCGTCAATGACGCGGTCGTTGGTGATCCCCATCTTCTGGAGGATGAGGACGGCGCGGCAGTTGGGTGTTTCAATCAGCGCCCGCAGCAGATGCTCGGTGCTGACGTAATTATCATTCGCCATAACAGCCTTCTCGATGGCGAGGCGGAGAACATCCTGCACTTTCTGAGAAAGCACTTCACGGGGAGATTCAATATCGAACAGGCCGGAAGTCGGGGGCTGCTGTTCATCCGCGGGGATCGCGGCATTGAGTTCACGCACACGGTCGGCGGTGACATCAAGTTCCTGCAGGACTTTTCCGGCTGTCGATCCCGGCACCTGAAGCAGACCGAGCAGCAGATGCTCGGTACCGATCTGCGGTGAATGCGACATCGCGGCTTCACGGTGAGCTAAACTGAGTACGCGTCTCGCGCGCTGTGTAAATCGATCAATTCCTGCCATAATTTTCCTTTTGTTCCTTCATGGTTATTTTACCAAAACAACGGAACTTTTGTCCGAAAAGTTTTGAATTCATGGATTAGAGTTTTATAAGAATGAGCGTAAATATATTCGCATTGAATATATTCCGACAGACAGTCAATGTCCGCCTCCGATGGGAAAGGAGGTTATAATTGAATCGCAGTAAATTCCAAATTCAGCATCAGTTCGTTTTCGGAAAGGAACCTATGCCTCAAATTACACTGCCGTTAAACATCAGCTTCCCGCAGCTCGCGGGTGTATGCATCGTCGCGTTTCTCGCCGGGCTCATTGACGCCATTTCGGGCGGCGGAGGGCTTATACAGCTGCCGGGTGTGATGCCCTGCCTCCCGAATGTACCGGTCGTCACATTGCTCGCCATCAACAAGACGTCCTCCGTGCTCGGAACAACCGTCGCCACGGTCGGGTACGCGAAAAAAGGGCTGCTTAATTTCAAACGAATGTGGCGCATTGCCCTGCTCGCGATGTGCACCTCGGCGCTCGGCGCGTACATGGCGAAGAAGGTGCCGAATGAGTTCCTGAAGCCGCTCATCATCGTCCTCATCGCCTTCATGATCATCTTCACCGTGGTGAAAAAGGACTTCGGGAATGAAGCGACGGAGTCCCGGTTCACGGAAGGGCAGCAGATGGTTCTCGGCTGCGTGATGGGCCTGCTGATTGGGTTCTATGACGGCTTCTTCGGCCCGGGGACGGGGAACTTCCTCATCATGGGATTGATCTTCATCTACGGCCTCGACTTCCTGCACGCCTCCGCGGACGCGAAATTGGTCAACCTGGCAACGAACATTGCCGCCATGGCGATGTATATCTCCCTCGGGGTCGGCAACCTGGTCCTCGGCCTCACGATGGGCGTATTCAATATGGCCGGCTCGGCGTTGGGTGTGAAGCTTGCGGTCCTCAAAGGCAGCAAGTTCATCCGCGTCCTGTTTATTGTCATCAGCACGGGGCTGTTGATCAAGCAGATCGTGGAGATGATTGGGTAAAGACAGTCAATAGTGATCAGTCAATAGTCAATAGACGCGCCCGATATGGGGGAATATGCTCCCATATCGGGCGCTTTGTTTAAGAGTGGACAGTGAATAGTGAACAGAGGTGCTCGATATGGGGAGATTGAGCCCAATTAATGAGCGCGAATCTGCCTTCTCCTCGAGGGACGGCTGCTGACGCAGCCTGCACCTCATCCACCGCGAAGCGGTCCCCCTTCCCCTCGAGGGGAAGGCTTAAATGCGCTCGATAAGGGGAGTGCGTCTTCCCTTGTCGGGCGGCACTGTTCACTGTCCACTGTCCACTCTGAAAAACAGCGCCCGATAATGGAATCGTAATCTCCATTATCGGGCGCAGCTATTGCCTATTGACTATTGACTGCTGACTATTGCCTCCCTACGGCATCAGGTTCGAATTTGCCCAGGCGTCGGTGATCGTCAGAACGAGATCGACGTCGGATGACGGGTCGTAGTTCATCGTGACCGCGCCGGTGGGGATGCTCATGAGGTCGGCGAGGAACTGCGCGGTGTACGGCTTGCCGGTGCGGATCTCAAGCGAATTGTAGGCGCCGGCGTTCCCGGCGGCGATGGAGTTCACCTTGATCCCGTACTGCTGCAGGTATTCGGCCGTCTTCTCGGCGATGCCGGCAACGGTGGAGCCGTTGACGATGGTGATGGACGCGGCTTCGTCGGCAAGGCGCATCTCGGCGGTGTACTCTTCCGTCAGCGTGCCCGCGCCGAAAGAGTTGCTGAAGATTGTGTCTCGCGCTTCACGAATCTTATCCGGTATCGGGACGAGGATCTGCTGTCCGTCGGTGCTGGTGTCATACATGACCTGCTCCGGTGGGGCGATGACAGCGCGTTCGATCTTCCATTCCGGAATGTCGACGACGGTCCATGCCAGTTTCAACATGTCGTTGACGGTCAGGTTCGTCTTGATGGCTCTCTGAATGCAGTTGAAGAGCTCGTCGAATTTGGTCGTCAGAAGCTCCGGCAGCTGCCAGACCATCTGTTCGTAGATCGCGTAAATCACATCCTGCTGACGCTGAGCGCGTTCGAAGTCGCCGCCCTCGGTGTAACGGTAGCGGGCGTAGGCCAGCGCGGTCGCGCCGTCCAGGTCCTGCACACCCGCGTACAGATGAACGGTGTTGCCTGCGCCGAGCGGGTCAACGGTGATTTCGTCGCGGACGTTGATGGCGAGCTTATCAATCATGTCAATGAAGTCGATGAAGCCGTAGAAGTCCACCACCGCGTAATACTGAATGTCGATGCCGAGGAAGAGTTCCACGGTGCGCATGGCGAGGCCCGCGCCGCCGCCCGGTTTGCCGTCAACACCCGGAAGCTGTTCACCTTCGCCCATGGAATAGGCGGTGTTGATGCGGCCGTAGCCGTGATCCGGAATGGCAACCCAGAGGTCGCGCGGCAGGGAGAGCATACCGGCGTAGCCCGACACCGGGTCGTACGTCAGCAGCATCATGGTGTCGGAACGCGGCGTACCGTCGTTCTCAACCCAGTCGCGGTAGTCCAGACCCATGGCCAGGCAGGTGATGCGGGACTTCCCATCCCAGGTGTCGCCGGTCTCAATCATGGTGTCGGTCAGGCTCAGGCCATCCTCAATGACAATCTCATCTTCCACACCGTCGCCGTCAACATCGACGCTGTCGGTGGTCGTTGACGAGGTTTGAGCGGAGATCGCCACGCCCGGAAGTTCGACGACGGTCGTCTGCTTTACATATTTATTGATAAGGATGAACACCGGAATGGCGAGCACCAGGCCGACAGCGAGGAAGATGAGCAGCGTGCGCAGGACCTTCTTGCGTCGGGCGGCCTGCTCGGCTTTCTTCGCGGCCTTGGCGGCCTTCTTCGCGGCGGCGGGGTTCGTGTTCATGCCGGGCATGGGACCGTTCTGGTAAAAGGTACCGCCGTTCGGCATCGCGCCGTTGTTGGGCATCTGGCCGTAGTTCGGGATCGGTCCGTTATTCGGCATGGCGCCGTGGAACTGTCCCTGCTGCTGACCGTAGGGCTGCTGCGCGCCGTAAGGCGGCATCATGCCCGGCTGCGGCTGTTGACCGTAATTGGCGCCGTTGTTCATACCGTTTCCCTGCGGCAGATTGCCGGGGTTCGGAAATTGGTTCTGTTCCATAGACTTTCCTCTATTCGTATACCGGCGGGATCTGCAGGGCTTCCGGGGCGGTGTCAATCCACTTGCTGCCCTCGTCCGTCAGCATGACCGGGATGTCGTCCACGACGGGATATTTGCGTCCGCAGTCTTTGCAGATCAGCCAGCTGTCTTTGTAATATTCAAGTTCCCCTTTGTTTTCTTTCGCGCAGGCGGGGCAGCGCAGAATGTCCAGTAAATCGGGATGAAGCATAATCCTTGCCCTCCGTAAAAATTAACATCACTTACATTGTACCATAAAGAAAGGCAGTGAGGAGTTAGGAGTGAGGAGTTGAAAGAGAGTCCGGAGACCGGGAATAAGAGACCGGAGACCGGATAACATATTTTGGGCGGAGCTTCAAATATCCGACGGGTTCTCAATTACAGATTTTTTCGACTCGGATTTCGAGCCGATTAACGTTATCCGGTCTCCGGTCTCTGGTCTCTTCTCCATAAGAGCGCTCGATATGGAAACAGGCCTTCGATAATGTTATCTGGTCTCTGGTCTCTGGTCTCTAATTCCCGGTCTCTTTTCGTATCGTATGCATTATAATGAAATCATGTTTAATAAACTTTGCTTATTAATTTCCGCGTTGGTTTTGTGCGGATGTTCGCTGCCGTCTGCGGAACAGCGGGATCTGGTGTATACGCAGTCCGCGGAGACGCA
>CAVIKW010000115.1:0-3453 GCA_963643375.1 Flexilinea sp.
AAGCTCTTTTTAAGGAGGCAGTTTTGTTACGTTATATTATCAGACGTTTGTTGGAAGCCGTAGTTGTTGTATTCGGTGTCACCGTCGCTGCTTTTAGCATCTCGTTCCTTTCGGGCGACCCGACCTATATTTTGATCGGTGAGACCAAAGGTTTGACCCAGGAAGATATTCAGGCGTTCCGCCATCGCATGGGTTTTGACCGTCCTGTTGCTGTCCAGTACTTTGATTGGCTCAATAAAGCCCTTCATGGTGATTGGGGCACTTCCTATAAATATAAGGATTCCAACTGGACGCTGATCGTAGAGCGTTTCCCTGCTACTCTGCAGCTCTCTGTTACTGCCTTGATTGTACAATTAATTGTTTCTATTCCGTTAGGCATTTTCGCCGCGCTTCACCGCGGTAAATTCTGGGATACGGTCTCTACTGTTATTGCGTTGATTGGGCAGTCAATGCCGTCGTTTTGGGTTGCGATGATGTTGATGCTCATTTTCGCGATTAAATTGAAGTGGTTCCCGGTCTCCGGTCACTCCGACGGCATCCGCTCCATGGTTCTGCCGGTGATCACGCTTTCCTTCTATGGCATCGCCCGCAATACTCGCGTCATCCGTTCCTCTATGCTTGAGGTTCTCGGCCAGGATTACATCCGCACGGCCCGCGCTAAGGGCTCTTCCGAGAAGCGTGTCATTTCCAAGCATGCCCTTCGCAACGTCTTGATCCCGTTCATCACCATCGTCGGTATGGACCTCGGTTCCCTGCTCTCCGGCGCTGTTGTTACCGAAACCATCTTCGCTTGGCCGGGTATGGGTACTTTGACTGTCAACGCGATCAACGGTAAGGATCTCAACCTGATTCAGGCTTGTGTTACGCTCTTTGCCTTGTCCTTTGTTTTCGCGAACCTGCTCGTGGACTTCGCTTACTCGTTCTGCGATCCTCGTGTAAGACTTGCTTAATTATAAGGGAAGGAACTTAACATGGCTGAAAAATCCAATAACGCTGCCGCTGAAATTGAAAAAATCAATAAACGGGCCGAAGAAAAGAAGCGCCGCTCCCCGACTCAGGAACGTTTGATTTACGATTTCAAACACTCACGCAAGGCGCAGTTCGCTGTCACGATTATTGTCATTATCATTCTGCTCGCCTGCTGCGCGCAGTGGCTCACCCCGTATGACCCGACCCGTACCGACCTGCTGGCCCGCTTGACCGCTCCTTTCAAGAATTCCGCTCACCCGCTCGGTACCGACGCGCTCGGCCGTGATATCTGGTCCCGCTTGGTTTACGGCGCCCGCGTGTCCCTGGCTGTCGGCTTCGTCTCCGTTGTCGTCTCCGGTTTCGTCGGTGTTGTCATCGGCTTGATCTCCGGCTACTTCGGCGGGATCGTTGACGATATCATGATGCGCATCGCTGATATCCTGATGGCCTTCCCGTTCATTCTGCTGATGATGGCGGTTCTCGCAGTGATCGGCCCGGGCCTCGGCAAGATGATCATGGTGCTCGGTTTGACCGGCTGGGTCACTTACGCCCGTGTTGTCCGCGGCGAAGTGCTCTCCGCCCGTGAACGCGAATACATTGAAGCTGCCCGCACCATCGGCGCGACCGACTGGCGCATCATCTTCAAGCACATTCTGCCGAACACTTTCTCTACCGTTATCGTTGTAGCTTCTTTCGAAGTCGCGTCCAACATTATTACCGAAGCGACGCTGTCCTTCCTCGGCCTCGGCGTGAAGCCGACCACTCCGACTTGGGGCATGATGCTTTCCGAAGGCCGCGAATACATCCGCAGCGCCGGTTACCTGACCACGATCCCGGGTATCGCGATTTGTATTACCGTTCTCGGTATCAACCTGCTGGGCGACTGGCTCCGCGATGTTCTCGACCCGCGCACGCTGCTGGTGAAAGAATAATTCGAAAACAAAACAACGAAAAGGGAAGATATGCTGAAACCAATCGTTCCGGAAAGCTTATACGAGTATTCGGTAATTGAAGATCCGCAGTTCAGCCCCGACGGCAAGAGCATTGCTTTCGTCCGTCAGAATGCCGACGACGCATCCAACGGCTACATCCGCAATATTTGGATTGCGGACCCGACCGGCAGGAAGAAGCCGTATCAATTCACATTCAGCGGCAAAGATTTCTGCCCGCGCTGGTCGCCGGACGGAAAACGAATTGCTTTCGTCTCCACGAGAAGCGGCGTCCCGCAGATTTATGTGATGTCCGCTGCCGGCGGTGAAGCCCGGCGCCTGACCTCCATGGTCGGCGGCGCGTCGGGAATCGCCTGGTCCCCGGACGGTGAATGGATTGCCTTCAATTCCGAAGCTACCGAAGCGGAACGCGGACTTGAGGACAAGGGAGTCCTTTACAATTCCGCTTTCTCCGGTGAGAACAAAGAATGGTCTTCGCAGCATCGTGACGCGCTGAAAGATCCGCGTGAGATCACGCGTCTTCCCTATCGAACCGGCACAGCCTTCTTTGACGGCTGCTACCGGCATGTCTATATCATCCCCTCCATGGGCGGCGCGCCGAAACGCCTGTCCCATGGGGATTGGCATCACTCCGCCCCGGTGTGGTCGGCTGACTCCAAATACGTTCTCGCGAATTCCAAGCGGGAGCAGTCAAGCGGCGAAGAGAACTTTGAGCTGTGGTCCAGCGTGATCCGATTCGATATCGAGACCGCCGAAGAGACCGTCATGGTTTTCGAAGTCGCCGAAGAGGGGACGCCGGTGGAAATCTCCCCGGACGGCAAGTGGATTATGCACACCTTCGTGCCGAAGATTGACAGCCCTTACCAGGATCCGTACTTCGTCGGCATCAGCGCTTATGAAGCGGACGCGAAACCGGTGAACATCAGCAATGAGGATATCACCATCGCGGCGCATCATTGGTCTGCCGACAGTGACCACATCTACTGCGTACAGCACAGTTGTGGGAAGGCGTCCCTGGTCCGCATGACGCGTGAATTGAAAGACGCGGAAACGGTCGTCAGCGGCGATTTCATGGTTGAGAGCTTCAATGTCGACAAGACCGGCCGCTATATCGCGTACACCGCTTCGTCTTCAAACAAACCGTCGGACCTCTGCGTCATTGACCTGACGAAGACCGCGAACCGTCAACTGACGAACTTCAACCGTGAGTTCGAGCGCACGCATTTCTTCTCAATGCCGAAAGAAATCCGCTATAAAAGCACGGACGACGTTGAGATTCAGGGCTGGTATATGTACCCGCGGAATTTTGACCCCGCGAAGTCCTATCCGCTCGCGGTTGAGATTCACGGCGGCCCACAGATTATGTGGGGTACTTCGTTCTGGCATGAGTTCCAGATCCTCGCCTCGCACGGCTACTTCGTCTTCTTCTGCAACCCCCGCGGTTCGGCCGGCTACGGCGCGAACTTCCAGCGCATCCGTTACGGCGGCGGGTATACCGACATGCCGGACATTATGAACGGCATGGACGTCGTTC
>CAVIKW010000115.1:3463-4266 GCA_963643375.1 Flexilinea sp.
GTTCTCTCCATGGAAAAATCCGCGGATCCCGAACGTCTGGCGGTGACCGGCGGTTCCTACGGCGGTTTCCTGACCGGCTGGGTCGTGACGCACACGGACCGCTTCAAGGCGGCTGTTTCGCAGCGCGGCGTTTATGATCAATTTGTTCATTTCGGCTGCGGGGACATTCCCGAAGCTATTGAATGGTATTATAACGGCAAGCCGCGCCCGGAGAACCTGGCCGAGCTTTGGGACTATTCCCCTTCGGCGCACGCTGCGAATGTGACCACGCCGACCCTGATCCTGCACAGTGAACAGGATTACCGCTGCCCGATCTCCATGGCGGAGAGCTTCTTCGTGAATATGCGCCGCAACGGCGTCCGCAACTGCCATATGCTGCGCTTCCCGGGTGAAGGGCATGAGCTCTCCCGCTCCGGCAAGCCGCATCACCGCATCGAGCGCCTTTCCCGCATTGTCGGGTGGTTTGACAAATATATCCGCCACGAAGGCAATACGCCGACGGAAATGGACCGCAAAGAGCTTCGCGGCTGGCTGCGGGACATGCCCGGCTGGAAGGTCGAACGTGGCGCCTTGGTTCGCGTTCTCGACTGCGGCGACTTTGATCTGGCGCTGAAGATGCTCAATAAGACAGCCGCTGTGCTGGAAGAGTATCATAAGACCGCGAAGTTGACCATTGACAGCGGCAGCCTTTCCATCGGTCTGGTGAACCCGGAAATCGGGAAGATTACGCTGAATGAAGTGCTGACCGCGAAACGGCTCGACGCGCGGGTGATTAAGAATCAGTAACGGAGACGACATGAATA
>CAVIKW010000115.1:4276-6485 GCA_963643375.1 Flexilinea sp.
CATTCTCAAGCAGCTTCTCAAGCACGATGACACCATCATCTGCGGAAGCCGTCATGACTTCACGCCCGAAAAGCTGTCCTTCTTGGATGACAAAAACGGACAGCTCCGCTTCGAGAAAGTCGATGTGACCGACACCGCGAAGCTTGACGAGGTCATGAAAAAGCACAAGGTGAATGCTGTCATTCATGCAGCGGCTGTCACGCCGACATGGGACATTGAGAGCAATTTCCCGGAGCGTGTCATGCGCGTGAATTACGGCGGCACCGTCAATGTGCTCGAAGCCGCGCGGAAGAACGGCGTGGAACGCGTCGTGTATGTCAGCTCGAACGGGATGTACGGCAAGATCAATGACTGCGACGAGGTCATTCATGAAGACCACGCGAACGATCCCGAGAGCCTCTATGCCTTGGCGAAGTACACGAGCGAAGCCTACTGCCGACGCATGTCCAAGATCACCGGAATGCGCATCGTCAGCGGCCGCGTCTGCTCGACTTACGGCCCGATGGAAGCGCCGACGGCCTCCCGTACGCATATGTCCACCGTGCACGACCTGATCTTCGCCGCGATCAACCACAAAGAGATCAAGGCCGTCCGCCCGGAGATTAAACGCAATTGGACGCATATCTACGATATCGCGGGCGCCCTCTGCGCGCTGCTCTACGCCGAAGCGCCGTCCTACGCCGAATATAATCTCTCCGCCGGGAAGAATTATTCCCTGACGACGGTCATGCAGACGATCCGGAAGTACTTCCCGGACTTCAAATTCAGCGAGACGAAGAACGCCGACGAAGCGGACATTGTCTACAACGACAACAGCAAACGCGGATATCTGGACGTGACGCGCCTCTTCAATGATATTCAATACAAGCCGATGTATCCGGAGCTCGATGCCGGCATCGGTCAATACGTAACTTGGCTGAAGGAACACACAGCCTGAAAAGAAATAAACGTGCAGGGTGGTTCAATAAGCACGAATGAACGCGGTTTGCCGGCTTGATCGGGCAAACGTTAGAAAAAGGAAACAGGAATATGGCCGAAATATTAAGAGTAAGCGGACTTGAGACACAGTTCCGGACCAGAGAAGGAACCGTTCACGCGGTGAACGGTGTGTCGTTCAACCTGAATGAAGGCGAAACCCTCGGCGTTGTCGGTGAATCCGGCTGCGGCAAGAGCGTTTCGATGATGTCCATCATGCGCTTGATCCCGAACCCGCCGGGCAAGGTTGTCGCCGGCGAAGCGTATTTCCATGATAAAGACCTGCTGAAACTCAGCGACGATGAGATCCGCAAGATCCGCGGCTCGAAACTGAGCATGGTGTTCCAGGACCCGATGACTTCTTTCAATCCCGTTCTGACGATCGGCGACCAGGTCAGCGAACCGTGGCGCATTCACACCGGCGCGAGCAAAGCGGAAGCCTGGGACCGCGCGATTAAGTACCTCGAACTTGTCGGTATTCCGAACGCCAAAGAGCGCATGCACAGCTATCCCCACGAATTCTCGGGCGGTATGCGCCAGAGAGTCATGATCGCGATGGGCCTGATCTGCGAACCGGAAGTCTTGATCGCGGATGAACCTACCACCGCGCTGGACGTGACGATTCAGGCGCAGATTGTTGAGCTGGTGAAGCGGCTTCGCGACGAGCTGAATATGGCCATCATCTGGATTACGCACGACCTCGGCATCATTGCCGGTCTGGCGGACCGCGTGAACGTCATGTACGGCGGCTACATCGTCGAGACCGCCCCGGTCAAGGACCTCTACAAGAATCCGCAGCATCCGTACACCATCGGCCTGCTGGGCTCCCTGCCGCGCATGGATGAAGACGCCGGTCATCGTCTGACCTCCATCGAAGGCATCCCGCCGGTACTTTACAAGAAACCGGACTTCTGCCCGTTCAACGACCGCTGCCCGTTCGCGATTGAACGGTGCCGCCACGAAAATCCGCTGCTGCGTCAGGTTGAGGGCGAAGGCCATCAGGCGGCTTGCTGGGTCAATACCAAAACCGGGAAGGAGTTCTAAATTATGGCAGAGAACGAAGTCTTACTGAGCGTAAAAGATCTGAATAAACACTTCCCGATTAAGTCGGGTTTCATCTTCGGCAAGAGCAATTCCTATGTTCATGCCGTGGACGGTGTCACCTTTGATGTGTACAAGGGCGAGACCCTCGGCCTCGTCGGCGAATCCGGCTGCGGTAAATCCACGACCGGCC
>CAVIKW010000116.1:0-6405 GCA_963643375.1 Flexilinea sp.
CGTACGCGAACTACGGCAAGCCCAACACCCGCTGGGAATCCGCCGCCTGGAAGCGTCTCTCCGAGCACGATATGATGCCGGAGAAAGTGGATAACCGGTGAAAAGCAGTGAGGAGTTAGGAGTTAGTAGAGACCGGATAACATAATTGGAGCGGGACTTCAAATATCGAGCGCGTTAAGCCTTCCCCTATGAGGGGAAGGGGGACCGCTTCGCGGTGGATGAGGTGACCTGCAGACACCTCCACTGTCGCGGAGCGTTTTGCGCTGAGACAAAAACACAGGCGCCGGACTTTGTTGAATTCATTGTCCGGCGCTTTTATTATTGTTTAATCCCGGCGCGGGTGTGAGGATGTTCCTGTTTGAGTTGAAATTAATCACGCCAGATAAATGACGAAGCTCAAGATTGACAGATATATGCGAACATAGTAAATTTAAGTCACGATAACAGTTAGCAATAAAGATGTTATGTGTCATGATTGCGGATGGCAATCTGATGTCGCACTCCTTCGCGGCAGGTCTGTAAACACAGCCCTGTTCTGTTCAATATTGCTGTCGATCGTATGGGTGTCTGACAATATCGAATGGTATTGAATCAGGCACATCACAACCTCGTTTCGATACAAACAACGTACGAAACGGGGACGGGGATCTCCCTCGGATGGGGAATTCCCACTGATACATTATTATAAAGGAGGGTTCGTTATGGCAAAATATGTAATGGCGCTGGATGCAGGTACTACCAGCAACCGATGTATTCTGTTCAATCAGAAGGGTGAGATGTGCAGTGTTGCGCAGAAGGAATTCCCGCAGTACTTCCCGGTCGCGGGCTGGGTTGAACATGATGCCAGTGAAATTTGGCAGACCCAGCTTCAGGTAGCTCGTGAAGCCATGGCCAAGGTCGGCGCGACCGCTGATGATATTGCCGCCATCGGTATCACCAATCAGCGTGAAACCACCATTCTCTGGGATCGCAAAACCGGTCAGCCGATTGCCCACGCGATCGTTTGGCAGTGCCGCCGTACTGCTGACTTCACCGAGAAGCTGAAGAATGACAATCCGGGCATCGTCGACACGTTCCGCGCGAAGACGGGTCTCGTCATCGATCCGTATTTCTCCGGCACGAAGATCCGCTGGCTGCTTGACAATGTCGAAGGCGCCCGCGAAAAGGCCAACAAGGGCGAACTCGCCTTCGGTACCGTTGACTCCTGGTTGATCTGGAAACTGACCAAGGGTAAGGTCCATGTGACGGACTATTCCAACGCTTCCCGAACCCTCCTCTTCAACATCAACACGCTTAAGTGGGACGAAGAGCTCTGCAAGATCCTCGATATCCCGATGAGCATTCTTCCGGAAGCCAAGCCGTCCAGCTTCATCTACGGCGAGACCGATCCCGAATTCTTCGGCGGTCCGATCCGCATCGCGGGCGCCGCGGGCGACCAGCAGGCCGCGCTGTTCGGCCAGACCTGCTTCAATCCGGGCGAAGCGAAGAACACCTACGGTACCGGCTGCTTCATGCTGATGAACACCGGTGAGAAGCCGATCTTCAGTAAGAACGGCCTTCTGACCACCATCGCCTGGGGTCTTGACGGCAAGGTCAACTACGCGCTTGAAGGTTCCGTCTATGTGGCGGGCGCCGCGATTCAGTGGCTGCGCGATGAACTGCGTATCGTCGACACCTCTCCGGATTCCGAATACTTCGCCACCCGTGTCAAGGATACGAACGGCTGCTACGTTGTCCCGGCGTTCACCGGCCTCGGCGCTCCGCACTGGGATCCGTACGCCCGCGGTATGATCACCGGCATTACCCGCGGTGTCAACAAGTATCATATCATCCGCGCGACCCTCGAGTCCCTCGCCTTCCAGACCAATGACGTGCTCCACGCCATGGAACTGGACTCCGGCATCCACCTCGCCGCGCTCAAGGTTGACGGCGGCGCGTGCAAGAACAACTTCCTGATGCAGTTCCAGTCTGACATCATCAACGCCCCGGTCCATCGCCCGCAGTGCGTAGAAACGACCGCCATGGGCGCCTCCTACCTCGCCGGTTTGGCCGTCGGGTATTGGAGCGGCAAGGAAGACGTCATCAAGAACTGGGCCATCGACAAGGAATTCAAACCTGAAATGGCTGACGACGTCCGCACGAAGGAAATCAAGGGCTGGAACCAGGCTGTGAAGGCCACCTTCGGCTGGGCCAAAGAGCAGTAATACCGACTCTTCGGCAGTGATTTGAAACGGGTACGGTCTGCGTAAGCTTACGCAGACCGTACAGACAGCAATTTTCGATCCGTACGGTGTTGAGCGATTCGATGCCGTGTAAAAAATAATATTATTGAATCTTTTGGGAGGTTTATATTATGCAGATTTTTCTTTCCGAACTCATCGGTACAGCGATCCTGATTCTCCTTGGTGATGGCGTTTGCTGCAATGTTTCCCTGAATAAATCGGGCCAGAAGGGCGCCGGCTCTGTTCAGACCGGTATTGCCTGGGGTCTTGCGGTTCTTCTGCCGGCGTTTGTCTTCGGCGCGACTTCCGGTGCGCACTTCAATCCTGCGGTGACTCTTGCTCTCGCCGTCAACGGCTCCGTTCCGTGGAGCAGTGTTCCGGCTTACCTCGCCGGTGAATTCCTCGGCGCTTTCCTCGGTGCTGCTCTCCTCGTCGTCCTCTTCTACGAACAGTTCAAGGCGACCGAAGATCCGAACGTCAAGAGAGGCTGCTTCTGCACGGCTCCTTCCGTCCGCAACACCCCGCTGAACTTCCTGTCCGAATTCATCTGCGGTTTCCTGCTTCTGTTCTGCATCCTCGGTGAAGGTCAGGTTGCCGGTGCCGCTGCCAGCGGTGTCAACTATCTGCTTACCTACGGCATCATCGTCTCCATCGGTATGTCCCTCGGCGGTCTGACCGGTTACGCGATGAACCCGGCCCGCGACTTCGGTCCGCGCCTTGCCTACGCTGTCCTCCCGGTCCCGGGCAAGGGCGACGCCGACATGGGTTATGCTTGGATTCCGATCGTGGCCCCTGTCCTCGGCGGTATCGCTGCGGCTCTGCTGTACGGTGTCCTTCCGTTAGCTCTCTGATGGTATAATTACTGAAGCAAATCGGATTTTTGAAAACTGAACTCAGCGACTTTGCGAATAAGCGTGTTGCTCAATAGTTTTCTTCTGAAATGATGTGAAAAAGTCATCAATCAATACGCTCCCCGCGTATCCGGTTGGTGACTTTTTTCGAAAAATAAGGGCAGTGCCGCAGAAAGAAAACTTGAGGCAGCAGAAAAGAAAGGAGTTTCGGAATGATTTATGATGTGATTGTGATCGGCGCAGGCGTCAGCGGCAGCGCGACCGCGCGAGAACTCTCGAAGTACAAGCTGAACGTCTGTGTACTTGAAAAAGAAGAAGACGTCTGCTGCGGAACCAGTAAGGCGAACAGCGCCATCGTCCACGCGGGGTTTGACGCCGCGGAAGGCTCACTGATGGCGAAACTGAACGTGGAAGGCAACGTGATGATGGGCGAGCTCGCGGAGGATTTGGATATCCCCTTCAAGCGCAACGGCTCCCTCGTCGTCTGCATCCATAAAGAAGAGCTTCCCGGCCTTCAGGACCTCTATGACCGCGGCATCAAGAACGGCGTGAAGGATATGAAGATCCTCTCCCGCGAAGAATGCCTCGAGATGGAGCCGAATCTTTCGGATGATGTTCAGGGTGCTCTTTACGCGCCGACCGGCGGCATTATCAGCCCCTTCGCGCTGAACATCGCCATGGCGGAAAACGCCGCCATGAACGGCGTGGATTTCCGCTTTAACACGGAAGTCGAAGACATTCACAAAGACGCGGACGGCATCTGGGTCATCAGAACCAACAACGGCGAATACAAGACGAAGTATGTCGTCAACGCCGCCGGTGTCTACGCGGATATTATCCACAATATGGTCTCCGCGGACAAGATTCATATCACCCCGCGCCGCGGCGATTACTGTCTGCTTGATCAGGACATGGGCAAGTTCTGCGAGAAGACGATCTTCCCGCAGCCGACCAAGATGGGCAAGGGCGTTCTCGTCTCCCCGACCATCGACGGCAACCTGATCGTCGGCCCGACCGCGATTGATATCGAGGACAAGGAAGGCACCGCCACCGCTCAGGAAGGCATCGACGAGCTGATCAGCAAAGCCGGCATGCACGTCCGCAATCTCCCGGTCGGCCGCAAGGTGATCACGAGCTTCGCGGGCCTTCGCGCGCATGAAGCGCATCACGAATTCATTATCAAAGAGGTCAAGGACGCCCCGAACTTCATCGACTGCGCCGGCATTGAGTCCCCGGGCCTCACCTCCAGCCCCGCCATCGGCCGCATGACCGCCGGTATCGTTGTCGAACTGGCTCACGCGGAAAAGAAGGAACATTGGAACGGCAAGCGGAAGGGTGTACAGAGCACGAAGGATCTCTCCATTGATGAACGCAACAAGCTCATCAAGCAGAATCCCGCGTACGGCACCATCATCTGCCGCTGTGAATCGATCTCCGAAGGTGAAATCCTCGACGCGATTCACCGTCCGCTGGGCGCCCGCTCCCTTGACGGCGTCAAGAAGCGCACCCGCGCCGGTATGGGCAGATGCCAGGCCGGCTTCTGCAGCCCGCGTGTCATGGAGATCCTCCACCGAGAGCTGAACATCCCCATGGAAAAGATCACCAAGAGCGGCGGCAGATCCAACATCGTGCTTGAACGTTCCAAAGCCGAGAAAGGAGAGGAATAATGTTATCTTATGATATCGTGATTATCGGCGGCGGTCCTGCCGGCTTGGCAGCTGCCGTTGCGGCGAAGAAAGCAGGGACCGACAGCATTCTGATCCTCGAGCGCGACCATGAGCTTGGCGGCATTCTGAATCAGTGCGTTCACAACGGCTTCGGCCTCCATACCTTCAAACAGGAACTCACCGGCCCCGAATACGCGCACCGTTTCATGGACCAGGTCTTTGAGCTCGGCATTGAATACAAGCTGAACACCATGGTCATGGACATCTCCCACGACCGCGTCGTCACCGCCATGAACCGAACCGACGGCATGATGCAGATCCAGGCGGGGGCCGTTATTCTCGCCATGGGCTGCCGAGAACGTCCGCGCGGCGCTCTGAACATCCCCGGCTACCGCCCGGCGGGTATTTTCTCCGCGGGTACTGCCCAGCGCTTGGTCAATATTGAAGGCTACATGCCCGGCCACGAAGTCGTTATCCTCGGCTCCGGCGACATCGGCCTCATCATGGCCCGCCGTATGACGCTCGAAGGCGCGAAGGTCAAGGTCGTCGCCGAACTGATGCCTTATTCCGGCGGCTTGAAGCGAAACATCGTCCAGTGTCTGAACGACTTCGGCATTCCGCTGAAGCTGTCCCACACCGTCATCGACATTGAAGGCAAAGAGCGCGTCAAGGCCGTCACCATCGCCGAAGTCGGCCCCGACAGAAAACCGATCCCGGGCACCGAAGAACGCTACACCTGCGACACCCTGCTGCTCTCCGTCGGCCTGATCCCGGAGAACGAACTGTCGAAGAGCGCCGGCGTTGAGATGAGCCCGGTGACAAGCGGCCCGATCGTCAACGAACTGCTCGAGACGAACATCCCCGGCATCTTCGCCTGCGGCAACGTCCTCCATGTGCATGACCTGGTGGATTACGTCTCCGAAGAAGCGACCCACGCCGGCACCAACGCCGCGCATTTCGTACAGAGCGGCGCCGCGGCGGAGAAGGGCGAGTCCATCAAGCTGATCGCGACCGACGGCGCGCGTTATACCGTTCCGTCGACGGTGAACATCAACCGCATGGACGATCTGCTCACGGTCCGCTTCCGTGTCGGGAATGTGTACAAGAATGCGTACATGAACGTCTATTTCAACGACGAGCTTGTGATCCATAAGAAGAAGAGGATCTTCGCTCCGGGTGAAATGGAACAATTCATCCTGCAGAAAGAGAAGCTGGCGGCTTTTCCTGATTTGAAAACGATCACCGTGAAAATTGAGAATGAATGATACTCAGGGAAAGGAATACACTATGGAAATCAGAGAATTGACGTGTATCGGATGCCCGATGGGGTGTCAGATCACAGTGAAGTTGGAAAAGGGCGAAGTGGTCAGCGTTGAAGGCAACACCTGCGCCGTCGGCGACCAGTATGCCCGCAAAGAGGTAACGAACCCGACGCGTATCGTCACGTCGACCGTCGTGATCCGCGGCGGGGACAAGGCGAGACTCTCCGTCAAGACCGGGAGCGACGTTCCGAAGTCCGCCATCTTCGATGTCATGAAGGCGATCAACGCCGTCCGCGTCGACGCCCCGAAGCACATCGGCGACGTGATCATCAAAGACGTATGCGGTACCGGCGCTGACGTGATCGCTACCAGAGAAGTCGAAAAAATCTAACCCAATCCATAT
>CAVIKW010000117.1:0-6386 GCA_963643375.1 Flexilinea sp.
TTCAGCGGGTTAATTTTACCGCTTAATCATGGCAGGGGGTGTATCAAGTGACCGGAGATGCAGAGAGTGAAGAGTGGAGTGCGGAGAGTGGAGTTATCGAAAGAGTGCGGCGGGGCGCCGCACTCTTCCTGTTTTAGCTTCACGCTTCGCGAAGGGGAGCGGGTCCGCGGGTCACCTCATCCCCCGCAAGCGGGCCTAAGCCTTCCCCTATGAGGGGAAGGGGGACCACGTTAGTGGTGGATGAGGTCAAGGCTGCGTCAGCAGCCGCCCCTCGAGGGGAAGGACAATACGCGCTCATTAATGGGAGCAAGTCTCCGCATATCAAGCGCCATTAACTCCACTCTTCACTCTCCACTCTGTCTTTTCGGGGAAGGTAAAAGCGCGGTCTAAGTTAAGGCTTGTCTCCCATTGTCAATCGCCTTGATTAACGTTATCCGGTCTCCGGTCTCTCTCGCATAAAAAAACGCCGGGCGGAGCCCGGGCGTTTTTTTATGCAAGTAAGCGCAAGCTTACTTATAGTACACTTTTGCCATATCAATCACGAACATCGGATAGGAAACCCACCCGCCGAGTTCCTTGTTGATCACGGTGATCTCATTCGGATCCATCAGGTAGACATTCGCGGCCTCGTCGGAGAGAATCTTCTCGGCGGTCTTGTAGTATTCCGTCTGTGAAGCGTCATCCGTGGCGGCGAAGGCGGATGCCATCGCGGCGTCGTAGTCGGCGTTGCTGAAGTTGATCATGTTCTTGGAGCTCGCGGACGTGAAGCGTTCGAGCAGGGCGCGGGCGGTCAGGAAGGAAGCGTCGAAGCCGACGACCGTGGCTTCGAAATTGCGGCCTTGGTAAACGTCGCTCAGCCAGGTCGCCCATTCGACGAGGTTGATCTTGGCGTTGATGCCGACGGCCTTCAGCTCTTCGGCAATGACCTGCGCGGCGTTGACGTGCACGGCGTAGTTGGACGGCACGGTGATGGTCAGGGACATGCCCTCGGCACCGGCTTCGGCAAGCAGGCTCTTGGCCTTCTCGGGATCGTACGGATAGGCATCCGCGAGCTCGGCCATGAAGTATTTACCGAAGGACGGATAAATCGAAGACCCGAGCGGAACGCCGAGGCCGTCGTTGGTCATGGCGATGACGTCTTCAATGTTGACGGCGTAATTCAATGCCTGGCGGACGCGGATGTCGTTCAGCGGTGCCACGGCGTTATTCAGGTACATGGCCTGGACAATGTTGGACGGGGTCTCGAGCAGGTCGTACTTGGCCGTGTCGATGTTCTCAATGTCGGACGCGACGCGGTGCACGGCGATATCAATGGAACCGGACTGCATGGCGAGGGTCATGGCGTCGGTGTTCTCAACGATCTTGAAGACGACTTCGTCGAGGTAAGCGGGCTCGCCCCAGTACTCGGCGTTCTTCTCGAGGACGATGTTTTCCTGCACGGAGCGGGACTTGTACTTGAACGGGCCGGTGCCGATCGGCAAGGTATCCTGGCCGTCGTAGTCGCTCGGGACGATGGCGGTGGTCATGTAAGCGAGGAACTCAATGTTCGGGGCGGAGAGCTTGATCTCAACGGTGTAATCATCCGCCGCGGTGACGGATTCGATCTGGGAGTACGCGGAGATAAGCGGGACGCCGCTGTCAACGCCGCGGCAGCGG
Source organism: Flexilinea sp. (assembly GCA_963643375.1). Taxonomy (GTDB): domain Bacteria; phylum Chloroflexota; class Anaerolineae; order Anaerolineales; family Anaerolineaceae; genus Flexilinea. The sequence continues at coordinate 1,657 of CAVIKW010000117.1, forward strand.
TCGATGGTATAGACAACGTCCTCGGCGGTCATATCGGAACCGTTGTGGAACTTCACGCCCTGACGCAGGTGGAAGGTGAAGGTCGTGGCGTCGTCGCTGATCTCGTAGGATTCCGCCAACGCGGGCTGAAAATTGCCGTCCTCATCGGCTTTGACAAGACCTTCGAAGATGTTGAAGAAGATCTCGCGCTTCCCGGCGGAGGTGGAGGTGTGCGGGTCGAGACTGGTGTCAAGATCGTTGGAAATGCCGACGGTCACGCTGCCGCCCGTCTTCGGTTCGGCAGCCGTTTCGGACGCCGCGGCCGGCGCTTCTTCGGAAGGCGCGGCGGTCGGCTCGGTGCTTCCGCAGGCCGCCAGGGCCAGGACGAAAGCCAAAACAAGCAAAACATTCAATACCTTTTTCACTGAGAAAACTCCTCTGAAAAAATTAATCTTTCTCTTCAATCTTTTTGAGCCCCAGCTGTTTGAGCAGGGTCTCGTCGTCGCGCCAGTTCTTCATCACCTTGACGCGCAGCTCCAGGAAAATCTTGCGGTCGGTCAGCTTCTCGATCTCCCGGCGGGCATCCTGCCCGATCTTCTTGATCATCGCGCCGCCCTTGCCGATCACGATCCCCTTATGGGATTCGCGGTCGAGGAGCAGGGTCGCGCCGATGTATGAATTCGTCTCGGAACGGTCCTTGTATTCATCAATGCGGACGCCGATGGCGTGCGGGATCTCATCGTCGAGGTTCTTCAACAGGGACTCGCGGATGAGGTCCACGGCGATATCGCGTTCGTAAAGGTCGGTGATCTGCTCCGGGTCGTAGAAGGCGGGGCCTTCCGGGAGGCGGGACTTCAGCTCGGCGACGAGTTCGTCAATGCCGGTCTTCGCGCGGCAGGAGACGGCGATGCGCTTGGCGTCGGGGAGGAGCTTCTTGTAGAAGTTCTCGTTCTCCGTCTTCTGGTTCGCGTTGACCAGGTCGACCTTATTGAGGACCATGACGACCTTCTCCTGCGGACCGCCCAGCTTGATCTTCTCCGCGGCGGTTTCGTCCTCGCTGTTCGGCTTGACGGAAACATCCACGATCCAGAGGACGACGTCGGAATCCGCGATGGTGTCAACGGCGGCGTCATTCATTGCCTCGCCGAGTTTGGACAGCGGCTTATGAATGCCCGGCGTGTCCATGAAAATCATCTGCGAAGTCTCATCCGAAAGGATGCCGAGCTGTACGCGCTGCGTGGTCTGCGGACGGGGGGAAACCGCCGCGATCTTCTGCCCCAGGAGCAGGTTGATCAGGGTCGACTTGCCGACGTTCGGCCGTCCGACGACGCTGATGAATCCCGAGGTAAATTTACTTTCTTCCATTCAACTCTCCATTGATCAACGCGAGTTTCTTCGCCCGCGTCATGCTTTTGATCTCAATCTCCCGGCGGAGGGCATCCCCCTTCGCGCCGACCGGCTCCGCGTAGACCAGCCGCACGGGACGGCGGGAAGCGGTGTACGCCGCGCCCTTGCCGCTGTTGTGCGTTTTCACGCGGCGGTCAAGATCCGTTGTGATCCCCGTGTACAGCGTGTCATCCTTGCAGCGCAGGATGTAGCAGTAATACAGCGGGGTTACTCCTTCTTCTTGTTCCGTAAGAAACCTCCGAAAAAGGTCTGCCGCAGGGTCTCCGCGGCGCTGATTTCAACTTTCGGCTCCGCGTCCGCAGCGGATTCGGACGGCCGGTCAATGCCCTTCTCCGCGGCGTCCATATATTCGCGGAGGCCGCTTTCGTCTTTGTTTTGAAGCAGCCCGCGCAGCTTCTTCAGCTCCGCCGTGTACTCATCAATCAGGCGGATGTTGTTCTCGCGGTTGTTCATGAGCGCAGTGAAATCCTCTTCCCGGTCAATGACGGACGCGGCGGCGCGGAATTCCTTCCCGCAGGCCTTTTTGCCGTCCCGCCACCCCGGACGTCCGGTCAGGCAGTTGACGAGGGAATACCCCATCATCACCGGCAGATGCCAATCCGCGGCGAGGATGCCGTCCAGCTCGGCGGGGTCGGTGAAGGAGCACTCCATCCCTAACATACGCGCAAGCCCGGCCGTGAGGTTCACCGCGGTCTCGGAAGTCTTGCTGTCGGGGCAGATGTACATCGCGGCGCCCTTGAAGAGGTCCGCGTGGGCGCTCTTCGCGCCGGCTTGGGCTTCACTCAGGTATTTCGGGGCGACGCCGGGCCAAATGCCGACGAAGTTTTCCGGATTGCTCATGTATTGACGCGCCCAGCCCGCGGCCGCGGTTTTCACCGGGCAGCAGTCCAGAACGACCGCCGTATCCCGCAAGTCGTGACCGATCAGCTCGAGGGTGGATTTCGTCTCATCCGCGGGGACGGCAAGGATGACGAGGTCCGCTTCGGCGGTGGCGTCATAAACGTTGTGAATAATCTCATCGACCCAACCGGCTTCCTTCGCCCGCTCCTCGGCGGACTTCAGGAGATCCGCGCCGATGACGTGGAATGAATCGCCCTGTTCTTTGAGCGCCATCGCGAACGACGCGCCGATCTCACCCAAACCGATGATTGAAACAATGCTTGACATTTGTTTTTATCCTCCGATGATGATTTTATAAAGAAAGCGGGAAATGCCGGAGACAATATCTTCGGCGAAAGTTACGCGGGCGTACGGCAGGACGAAAAACAGCACCATCAGGATTTGACGGCCGTACTTCTGAACGGAGTTCCATGCCGTCCGCGCTTCTCCGTGAATGAAATAGCGGACCACCTTCTCGCCGTCCAGCGGGGACAGCGGGATGAGGTTGAAGACAGCGAGCCCGATATTGATCCAAGCAAACTGCGAGAGGAAATACCGTCCGCCCGGCATGAAGCTCCACCCGAACAGCGGCGTGTTCGGGACGTTCGCGATACGCAGGACAAGGCCCGCGATGAGCGCGAGGATCAGATTCGCGAGCGGCCCCGCGGCCGAGACGAGCATCATCCCCGCCCGGTTCTTCGACGTCACGGCGGATTGATTCACCCGCACCGGCTTCGCCCATCCAAACCCGCAGACGATGAGGAGGATTGCTCCCCAAGGGTCGATATGGCGGATCGGGTTCAACGTCAGCCGTCCGTCCCTGCGCGGGGTGTCGTCTCCCAACCGGACCGCGGTCCACGCGTGCGCGAATTCATGAAACGTGAACGCGAAGACCATCGTCACCACACGGCAGATAATCAAAGCGGCATTGTATTTTCCCATAGGGGTAATTATAAATGAGAAAGGGACGGGAGGGCGATGGGAGTGAGTAAAAAATATGTAAAAGTGGATAGAGACCAGAGACCAGAGACCGGATAACATTAATCAAGGCGATTGACAATGGGAGACAAGCCTTAACTTAGACCGCGCTTAAGCCTTCCCCTTGAGGGGAAGGGGGACCACGTTAGTGGTGGATGAGGTGCAGGCTGCGCCAGCAGCCGCCCCTCGAGGGGAAGGCTTAAGCGCGGTTGAAATTGGAGCGAGTGCTTGAGTGGCGGGCGCGGTTTTTAAAGAGACCGGAGACCAGAGACCGGATAACATAGTTTCTATGGGTCTTCATATATCAAGCATGTATATCGTTCGACAATTGAAGACCCGCTCCAATTATGTTATCCGGTCTCTGGTCTCTGGTCTCTTGTTTCAACTCCTCACTCCTCACTCCTAACTGCCTTTCAATACGTCATAAACATCCGCCGCATTTCTTCCGTGGAACGCGTCTTCGTCAGGGCGAGCATGAGCATCACCCTCGCTTTGTGCGGATTGAGGGTGTCGCCGGAGAATACCGTCGGCGGGACTTCCCGGTGAAGGGTGACGATGCCGTCGTGGATGCGGGAGGTGATGACAACGGGTTTCCCGTTCGCGGAGAGGCGGCGAAGCTCATCCTCCCAAACCAGGGACATTTCCCCGTTCCCCGCGCCGGCAATCACAAGGCCGTCGCAGCGGTCCATCATGAACGAGAGAATCGCGGGGTCGGCGTCCACGTAGAAGTACGCGATCCCGACCTTCGGCAGCTCAGTCAGCCCGCAGACGTTGAACTCCGTGCAGCAGGTGTGTTTTTTGACGAGCGCGTTGTAAAAATAGGGGACGGTGTCCCGCATGTAGCCCAGGCAGCCGAAGTCATTCGACGAGAAGGCGTTGACGTGGAAGGTGCTGTCCTTCTGTACGTCGCGGGCGGAGTAAATGGCGTCGGAGAAAACGGCCAAGACGCCTTTGCCGCGGGCTTCGGGACTTGCAGCCAGGGCGACCGCCTGATACAGGTTGAACGGGCCGTCGGGACTGATGGCCGTGGCGGGACGCATGGCGCCGGTGATGACGACGGGCTTCTCCGTCTTGACGGTCAGGTTGAGGAAGAACGCGGTCTCCTCCAGCGTATCGGTCCCGTGGGTGATGACGAATCCGGTGACGTCGTCATCTTTCGCGAGGGTGTTGATGCGCTTCGCCAAGGTCAGCCAGTCGTATTGGGTGATGTCGTCGCTGTTGACGTTGACAATCTGCTCGCCTTCAAGGCGGGCGATTTCCCTGACTTGCGGAATGCTGTGGATCAGGGTTTCAATGTCCAGACCGCCGGCGTAATAGCCGGTGGTCTTTCCGGGTTCCCCGACGCCGGCAATCGTTCCGCCGGTGCCGAGGATGACAATTTTCGGCAGGTCCTTCCGAGTGTTGTCGGTCATTATGCGCTTATTTCTCCCATTTCCACGCGGACATTCCCGCAAGCATCGTGTACTTCGTCAAGTCCATATGAATCG
>CAVIKW010000118.1:0-6384 GCA_963643375.1 Flexilinea sp.
CGAGGGGAAGGGGGACCGCTCCGCGGTGGATGAGGTGAACTGCACACCCGCTCCCTTTCGCGGAGCGTTTAAAAACGAAGAGCGCGGCGTGCCGCGCTCTTTCGATAACTCCTCACTCCTAACTTTCTTTCTTAAACGCCATCGCGACCCAATCCTTGACCTGGCAGCGCTTGATGAAGGTCAGGCCGTGGCTCTCCGCCACTTCACGGACCTTCTGCTCTTGGTCCTCGAGGATGCCGCTGAGGCAGATCGTGCCGCCGGGTTCAACCAGGTCCGCCATACCGACGCCGAAGAGCATGATGAGGATCGGGGCGAGGATGTTGGCAAGGACCAGGGGGGCGTGGTTGATGGAGCATTCGTTGTTGAGAATGTTGACCACCGAGCCCTTGTAGAACTCGCATTTGTCGAGAACGTCGTTGCGGCGGGCGTTATCCGCGGAGTTGGCCATGGACGGGTCGTCAATGTCAACGCCGAGGGCGTGCTTCGCGCCGAGCAGGACGGAGCCGATGGAGAGAATCCCCGAACCGCAGCCGACATCGATGACGTTAATGCCGGGCTTCACGTATTCTTCCGCCAGCGCCAGGCAGAGCTGGGTGGTCGGATGGGTGCCGGTGCCGAAGGCCATGGAGGGATCAATCTTGACCGCGATGCGGTCGGGGTCGGTCTGCTCCACCCAGGCGGGGAGGATGAGCATCTTCTTACCGATGAGGATGGGATGATAGAACTTCTTCCACGAGGCCATCCAGTCTTCGTCCTCGATATATTTGAACTCCGGTTCCGGGATCTCGCTGATGCAGTTGAGATGCCACAGACCCTCGGAGATCTTCGCCTTCTTGTCTTCGACTTCGTCATCCATGGGGATGTAGCCGTAGACATGGCAGGGGCCGAACGGGGTCCCGATGTCTTCCGCGTCGTTATAGTCAATGCCGCGTTCAACGACGACGCCGTTCTCCGCGTAGCGGGCAAGCACTTCCGCCACCGCTTCGGCGATTTCATTATCAACCGTCAGGCTGACCTGCAGCCAAGCCGCTTTAGTATTCTCCATTGAATGTCTCTTTCACTCGTTCCCAAAATGATTTTTCACCGACCGGCGTATCCGTGCCGAGGGAGGCGGACAGCTGTTCGAACAGCTTGCGCTGCTCGTCCGTTAATTCGGTCGGGACGATAACGTCAACGATAACTTTCTGGTCGCCGCGGCCCTTCCCGCGAAGTTCGGGGACGCCCTTGCCCTTCATGGTAATGATGCGGCCCGGCTGCGTCCCGGCGGGGATGTGCAGCTTCTCGGGACCGTCCACGGTCGGGACGGTAACGTCGGCGCCGAGAGCGGCTTGGGCGACATTGATCTTCAGATCGAGATGAATGTCGGTGCCGCTGCGGCGGAAGTATTCGTGATCGTTGACGATGATATCAACGTACAGATCGCCGTTCGGGCCGCCGTTGGTGCCGGGCTGGCCTTCGCCGGAGAGGCGGATGCGCGTGCCGGTGTCAACGCCCGCGGGGATCTTGACGACTTTCTTGATGGTCTTGCGTTCCAGACCGCGCCCGTGACACTTCTTGCACGGATGCGGGATCACCTCGCCGGTGCCGTTGCACTTCGGGCAGGATGTGACCTGCACCATGGAGCCGAACATCGTCTGGCGGGTGACTTTGACTTCGCCGGTGCCGCTGCAGTTCTTGCACTTCTCTTTTTCCGTGCCGGGCTCCGCGCCGGTGCCGCCGCATTTCTCGCATTTTTCATCGCGGGTGAAGGTGATTTCCTTCTCCGCGCCGAACACCGCTTCCTCAAAGGCAAGACGGATGCCGGTCTGCAGGTCCATGCCTCTGCGGGGCGCGTTCTGACGGCTGCCGCGCGTACGGGAACCGCCGAACCCGCCGAAGCCGAAGAGGTCGCCGAGAATCTCGGAGAGGTCAACATCGGCGTAGTTCACGCCCGGACCGCCGGTCCCGTCCACAGCGGATTTGCCGTAGCGGTCGTACATGGAGCGTTTCTCGGGGTCGTTCAGGATCTGGAAGGCCTCGTTGATCTCCTTGAATTTCTCTTCCGCGTCGGGTTCCTTGCAAACGTCCGGATGATACTGCCGGGCGAGCTTGCGGAAGGCGGCTTTCAGTTCTTCTTCGGTGGCGTTTTTGTCAACGCCCAAAATGTCATAATAACTTCGTTCTTCGTCTGCCATTGTATCGGTGGAAGCCTCTCATTTCAAACACGGCAACGGAACAAATCGTTTCCGACTTGTTCCGTTGCGTGATTTCATTTATATCCGAGCGTTACATGCTGCGGAATTCACCGTCCACAACATCGTCGCCGCCGTTATTGGAACCGTTATCGGAGCCGCCGTTATCCTGCGGACCGGCGCCGGCATTCGGGTCGGCCGTACCGTTCTGGTACATGGCGCCGCCGAGCTGCTGCAGGAGCTTGTTGAGTTCCTCGGTCTTGGCCTTCAGCGTATCGCTGTCGGCGGTCTCGAGCATACCCTTGAGCTCGTTCGCCTTCTCCTGAACCTGGTTCTTCAGGTCGGCCGGGAGCTTGTCGCCGTACTCTTCAATCGTCTTCTCGACGGTGTAGACAGCGGAGTCAGCCTGGTTCTTGATTTCGATGGCGTCCTTGCGCTTGCGGTCTTCCTCGGCGTGGGACTCGGCTTCCTTGCGCATCTGCTCGATTTCGGCATCGGTCAGACCGGAGGAAGCGGTGATGGTGATGTTCTGGCTGCGGTTGGTGGCCTTATCCAGAGCGGAGACCTTCAGAATGCCGTTGGAGTCGATATCGAAGGTAACTTCAATCTGCGGGACACCGCGGCGGGAGGCCGGGATGCCGTCGAGGATGAAGCGGCCGAGGGACTTGTTGTCGGCAGCCATCGGACGTTCGCCCTGCAGGACATGAATCTCAACAGACGTCTGGTTATCCGCGGCAGTGGAGTAGACCTGGGTCTTCTTGATCGGAATTGTGCTGTTGCGCTCGATCATCGGGGTGGCAACGCCGCCCATGGTCTCAACGGACAGGGTCAGAGGAGTGACATCGAGGAGGACGACATCCTTGACTTCGCCGCCCAGAACACCGCCCTGAATCGCGGCGCCGATGGAGACGACTTCATCCGGGTTGACACCCTTGCAGGGTTCTTTGCCGAATTCCTTCTTGACAGCTTCCTGGACAGCGGGCATACGGGTCATACCGCCGACGAGGACGACTTCGTTGATCTCAGCCGTGGTAATGCCGGCATCCTTCAGCGCGTTGCGGACAGGGGTCAGGGACTTCGTGATGAGGTCGCCGGTCAGCTGTTCGAGCTTGGCGCGGGTCAGGGTCATGACAAGATGCTTCGGGCCGGTGGCGTCCGCGGTGATGTAAGGCAGGTTGATCTCGGTCTGCATGGTGCTGGAGAGCTCAATCTTCGCCTTCTCGGCGGCTTCCTTCAGACGCTGGAGCGCCTGGCGGTCGCTGCGGAGGTCCATGTTGTTCTGCTTCTTGAACTCATCAAGGAGGTAATCCATGATGCGGTTATCGAAGTCGTCACCGCCGAGGAAGGTATCGCCGGAGGTGGAGCGGACCTGGAACACGCCGTCGCCGACATCCAGAATGGAGACATCGAAGGTACCGCCGCCGAGGTCATAGACCGCGATCAGCTCGTTGCTCTTCTTGTCCAGACCGTAAGCCAGGGAGGAAGCGGTCGGTTCGTTGATGATACGCAGGACTTCGAGGCCCGCGATCTTGCCGGCGTCCTTGGTCGCGTTACGCTGAGCGTCGTTGAAGTACGCAGGGACGGTGATGACAGCCTGGGTGATGGTCTCGCCGAGGTAAGCTTCGGCGTCGGCCTTCAGCTTCGCGAGGATCATCGCGGAGATTTCCGGAGCGGAGTATTCCTTGCCGTCAAGGACGACGCGGACGTCGCCGTTCGGGGCTTTGGTGACCTTATACGGGACGCGGCTGATGGTGCGCTGCACTTCGGCGTCTTCGTATTTATGACCCATGAAACGCTTGATCGAGAAGATCGTGTTCTCCGGGTTGGTGATGGCCTGGTTGCGCGCGGCGCGGCCGACCAGACGTTCATGATTTTTGTTCACTGCCACGACGGACGGGCAGGTTCGTTCACCTTCGGAAGTCGGGATGATTGTCGGTTCGCCGCCGATCATCACGGACATCGCGGAATTTGTAGTACCCAAGTCAATACCAAGAATTTTACCCATAATATTTAATCTCCTATTTTGCGACACGGACCAGCGCGGCGCGGATCACTTTGCCGCCCATCGCGTAGCCGTTCTGTAATACTTCAATAATCTGATCGGAACCGTACTCGTCGCTGTCTTCGGAAGTGACAGCCATGTGCTTGTTCGGGTCCAGTTCATCGCCCGGCTTGACATCCATCTTCACCAGGCCTTCATTTTCCAATAACTGATCGAGCTTTCGCAGGCTCAGGTCAACACCTTCAGCCCATTTCTCAACTTCGGGGTCGAGGTTCGCGGGCTTATGCTTCAGCGCGAGCTCAAGAGCGTCGACGACCGGGAGGAACTTCTCGAGGATGTCGGAACGGATTCGCCGTTTGTTGTCATCCCTGTCGCGCTCGGTGATCTTGCGGTAGTTCGCCATCTCGGCCAGCGCGCTCTTCCATTTCTCTTCGAAGTCGGCGGCCTTCTTCTCGGCCTCCTCTAACTTCGCGTCGAGCCCATCAAGGCTCTCTTCCGGCAGGCTTTCCTCGGAGACCGCTTCCTCAATCGGCTGCGCGGCTTCGGGCTCCTCGACCGGAGTTACCGGTTCGGCCGGTTTGCTTTTCCCTTTTTTGCTTCCCATTATCTCCTCTTCTGTACTGTTTCGTCAGCAGACTTCGTTCGTGGTATCGCATACCAGGTCGCTCAGGATCCCTGCCAGAAACCTTACTGTCGGTATATTTTTGTTGTATGCCATCCGCATCGGACCGAGCACGCCGATCGTGCCCGTCGCGACGCCCTGCATCCCGTATCTCGCGATGACCATGGAGCAGTTCGTCATGTCCTTCAGCAATCCTTCGCCTCCGAAGAAGACTTGGACGCCTCCGACCTTCTGCTGTAAGGCGGTCCCGGAAAGGAAGTTCTGCAGCAGCTGCTTCTCATCAAGGAAGCGCAGCGTTCGGCGAGCCTCTTCCGAGTCGGCGAACTCCGGTTCAGCCAGGACGTTGTTGATCCCGTCCGTGTAAACCTCCCCGGTCTGCAGCGTATCCGTGTCGTAGAGCGTGTTCATCAGCGTCCGCAGGATTTCGCCTTCGACGTTATCCCCCTGCGAGATGTTCGCGCTTTCGCGGAGGATCTCGTCGCTGTTCTTCCCGCCGAAAGCGTTATTGATCTTTTCGGCGAAGTCGTTCAACCGGGTCTGCGTCGTCGGTTCATTCACGAACATAAACCGCTGCTGCATCTGACCGCCTGCCAGGACAAGGGTCATCAGGATCTGTTTGTTCGTGATCGAAACCAGCGAAACATACTTCAGCCTGATGCGGTTCGGCAGCGGAGCGGAGACAACCGAGATGGCGTTCGCCTGGTCCGCGAGGATCGTTGCCGCCAGTTTGACCCATCCGTCCATCCCCTGCTGTGCCTGGGAGAACTGATGCTCGATCGTGCGGCGGGTTTCACCCGGGAGCTCACGCATCTGAATCAGCCCGCTCACGAAGAACCGGTAGCCCTTCTCCGTAGGGACGCGCCCCGCGGAGGTGTAAGGCTGGGTCAGGAGCTGAGCTTCGGTCAAAGCGGCGAGCTCGTTGCGGACGGTAGCGGGACTGTAATCCAAGTGGTACTGTTTGACCAGGTTCTTGGACCCGACCGGCATGGCTGTCTTGATATACTCGTGAATCACGAGGCTCAAAATCAGTTTCTGTCGTTCAGTCAATTCGGTCATTTTTCCGTTCCCGTTAGCACTCTGAATCTCTGAGTGCTAAGCATCTGTTTTTTATATTACCATTCGGGAAATGAAAGGTCAATAGGTTTTGGAACTTCTAATAAAGTTTTTATAAATGCAGGGAGGAGTGAGGAGTTAGGAGACCGGAGCGCCCGATACGGGAAAGTGTTCTCCCGTATCGGGCGCATTTTTTAAACGCTCCGCGAAGGGGAGCGAGTCTGCAGGTCACCTCATCCACCACTACGTGGTCCCCCTTCCCCTCGAGGGGAAGGACAATAACGCGCTCTATAATGGGGGCGAGACTCCGAATGTCGGTTGCCCGTGGCTATCGCAGACCTCATCCCCCGCTAACGCGGGCCCCCTTCTCCTACGAGGAGAAGGCCTTAGGCCGCTCCGCGTGGGGATTGCCCGATTCCACATCCGGCGAGCGAGGCGTTGCCGCACTGCTCGATGTTCGAAGTCACGCCCTCTTTAGGCCGCGCGTATCTGCCTTCCCCTCGAGGGGAAGGGGGACCGCGTTAGCGGTGGATGAG
>CAVIKW010000119.1:0-6379 GCA_963643375.1 Flexilinea sp.
TACTCCGCGAATCCCAACTCCGGCAATCGATCCGCCTCCATCACCTCACGCAGCATGGACGCGAACCCGAGGGGGTCTTTGATTTGATACTGCATGTGATTGAACCCCGCGAACACCGGGAAGTGGGCGTGGGGGTAGGCGGACATCACCGCGGGGCGGTATTTATAGTGGTCCTCGATGCTGCCGAATTCGAAATATGTCCGGTTCTGCAGCGCCTCCGGAAGCGGCGGGAAGGGTTTGTCTTCCATGCTGTCGGAGAGCTGCCGGCGGAGGTTGGCGTAGGTCAGGGCCTTCCCGGCGGCGATGAAATACGGCTTGAGCGCGTCGTCGTCGGTCCACAGGATCTTTTTCAGCGAACCTCCCTTCGTCCAATACAGGCTCTTGATGGCGAGGTAGAGGAACGGCGTCATCAGGCGGCGGGTGCCCTTCCCGATTTGGGCGAATTGACCTCCGTCAAAGAAGACATGGCCGACCGGCAGCTCCGTCGATGTCAGGAATGCCATGGCTAAGTCCGCGCCGAGCGAGGAGGCAACCACAAGCGAAAGGCTTTTCACGCCCTGCCCGCGGAGGAACCACTCCACCTGACGGACCTCATCCGCCTTCCCGACGTACTTCTGCCCCTCGCAGTAAACCGTGGACGTCGGCATGGCGCAGAAATATTGATCCTTCAAATGCTCCGCGACCGGCTCGCTGCTCGCGCCGACAACACCCATGGCGTGAAAGAACAATACCGCCGGGTTTTCCTTATTTCCGAGTGTCTTGAATTCCATGATAACCATCCTCTCCGCGCATTGTGTTAGCTTTTTCTAACTTCGTCTTCGTTATATCATTTCTTTCCGAATTCCCGCGAATTCGTGTTAAAGTCACAAAATCCGCCGAGAATAGGTTAGAATTTGTATCAAGGCAAGGAGCGGGCACATGGACCTTTCGAATGTAAGCATTGACGAATTGAATCAACTTCAGTACGCGGAAGAGAAAAAATACGCGGAGCTGATCCGCGGATGCGCGCCGTTTTCGGAAGAGCGGGCGCGGGTCACGGCCGAGGCGTACGCGAAGGCCGCCGAATTCGTTGACGAACGCAACGCGCGAAGCGGTGCCGTCCACGCGTACGGAGCCGACGCTTTGTATATCTCGTTCATCAAAAGCGCCGCCGAACACCTCCGCGCCCATCGCGGGACCGCCGGCGAGCTCGTTTTCTATGAAGCGGGCGTCGGAACCGGGTACATCGTCCGCGCACTCGCCGGGGAGCCGGGGTTCAAAATCTACGGCTGCGATGTTTACCTGACGGAGGAGCTCAAGAAGGAATTCCCGAACCTCCACGAAGCTTCGCTCAAGGGCTCGCTCGAGTCCCTGCCGGACGATTTCATTGACCTCATCTACTGGAACGACGTCATGGAGCATATGCCCGCCGACGAGATCGAGCCGCTGTTGAAGCTCCTGGCGCGGAAGTGCAAGCCCGGCGGCCTGCTGATAACAATCACGCCGTCGGCGTACAACGGTCCGCATGACATCACCCGCCTGGCGGATCCCTCCGCGAAGGAGGCGCACGGCCTGCACCTGAAGGAATACGCGCTGAAGGACGTCCTGAATCTCTACAAAAAGACCGGATGGAAGCCCGCCGGCCGCGCCAAGGGGAAGGCAATCGACTTCACGGACTTCGAACGCTATTACACTCTCCGCGTCATTGCCGAGGATGTAATGCACAGCCGCCTCGCCGCGAAGCTCTTCCCCGAAAAAAGCCGGCGTTTCAATTACATCAGCACCACCGTCGCGACGCCGGTGAAATAACAAAATGAAAACCGCCCAAAAGGGCGGTTATTTCATTCCAAGCCGAAAATCTTCATCCACTCATCCACTTCGGATTCGCTCAGCTTGTCGTTATTATGCCGTTCGGGATTGACCTCGAGGTCGCGTTGATACGCTTTCTGCATCTCCCTCGCGAACTGCTCCGAGGTCACGAACCGGGCGCCGACGTAGCGGATCTGCCGCTGGATGTGCTGATCGGATGAGACGACCGTGATCTCGCGGGCACGCGGGCCGGCGTTGTTGACCATGGCGATGATCTCCTCGTCGGCGGTGGTTCGATGGGTCACGTAGTAGACATTCAGCGAACCGTACCGCGAGCGGCGGGTGTTGACATCGGGCGCGCGGTCGAAGAAGACCGTACATTTCCGCCTGGTGATGCGGGCGTATTCCTGCACCCGCTCCAACAGCTTCTCCTCGTCATTCTCGTCGTTTAGCCGCAGACCGACTTTCGGGATCAGGTTGTGGCCGTCGATGTAGTATTCCATTACAGCATCTTCTGCCGGCCGGAGAGCGCACGCAGCAGCGTGTTCTGATCCGCGTATTCCAATTCGCCGCCGATGGGCAGGCCGCGCGCGAGTCTCGTCACGCGGACGGGATACTCCGCAAGCTTCTGCTGAATGTAAAGCGCGGTCGCGTCTCCCTCGAGCGAGGGATTCGTGGCGATGATGACTTCCGAGATACCGCCCGCGGCGACTCGCTCAATCAGCGGCGTCAGGCGGATGTCTTCGGGGTTCACGCCCTCGATCGGGGAAAGCAATCCGTGGAGGACATGATACTGCCCGTGGTAGCCGTCCGTCTGTTCGAGGACGATGACATCCATCGGGGATTCCACGACGCAGATGACGTCTTGGTCGCGCTTGTCATCCGCGCAGATTTCGCAGAGCTCGCGGTCCGAGGTGGTGATGTTGTAGCAGCGCGAACACAGATGCGTCTGCGTGTGCAGATTCTCAAGCGCGTCCGCCAGCTGCAATGCCGCGGCTTCGTTGTTCTTCAACAGGTAAAACGTCAGACGGGACGCGGTACGCGGGCCGATGCCGGGCAGGCGCGAAAAGGCGTCCACCAGGTTTTGGACCGGTTCCGGAACTCTCGCCATCGCTTAGAACCCCAAGCCCATGCCGGAGAGCATGCCCATGCCCGGCAAATTGCTCATGCCGTCTTCCTGGAGCTTCTTGCTCTGCTCCAGCGCGGAGTTGATCCCCGTCAGCAGCATATCCTGGAGCATTTCCGCGTCCATATCCTTCAGCATTTCGGGGTCGATCTCAACGCCTTTGCAGACCTGGTCGCCGCTCATCGTGATCTTCAGCGCGCCGCCGCCCACGGAGGCGGTCACAACGGACGCCGCGATCTCTTCCTGCTTTTCCATCATCTGTTTCTGAAGGGCCTGCAGCTGATTGCGCATACCGCCCATGTTTCCGCCGCCCATTCTTCCGTAACCTTTAGCCATTTTTCATTCCTCTTTCTTCGTTATTTATCAACGACGACCTTGCCGCCCATGTTCAGGGCTGCCGCAAGCGCCTCGCTTTGCTGCGTATTCACACTGCCGCCTCGGTGCTGTCCCTTCTCCTGAATGGTACAGCTGACGCCAACGGCCTTACCGACTACTTTCGAAATCGCCGCGCTGGTCCAAACCAGGAAGCGGTGATTCTCTTCCACTTTCTTCTTGATTGTCTCCCGCGGGAAACCGAGATAGAGCACGCCGTTCTTGACCTCAAGCAGGTCCGCGCGGGCAAGGGTTGCCGCCAGGACTTTATCGTTGTCCTCAATCAGCTTCCGCGCCTCGCCCCAGTGATCCGTAACGTCGCGCATGGTCACGGACGGATCGGGCGTCGCGCCCTTGCGGATGAAAATGCGGCTCTGAACATAGTCAATGTTCTCCTGCAGCTGCTTGTCCTCATCGGATTCAGCCGAGGCAGAACTGCCTCGCGCGGAGGGCGCCGCGACGGTGCGGATGACTTCCTTCTCAATGACCTTGACGACCTGTTCGGCCGCTTTCTTCTCTTCGCAGCTCTCCGCGAACGCCAGCTCGAGGTTCAATCCCGGATGCCAGTCAATGCGGCTGTCGGTCGCGGCCTGGTTGAAGATGCGGATCACATCCACCAGACGGTCGATTTCAATCTCGGAGCTCTGCTTCGCCATGGTCTCGCGGACGTCCGCGGTCACATCCAGAATGTCGTTGGTGCCCATCTTCAGCACCAGCAGCTGGCGGAGGTATTCCACCGTCTGGCGGGCGAATTGGCGCGGATCGGTGCCGGCATCCAGCGCGGCGTGAATGGCGGCCATGCCGTCCGCGTGGGAGCGGGCAATCATGGCCGAGGTCAATTCAATGACGGAACGGTTCGTCGCGATGCCGAGGATCTCCTGCGCTTCCGCGAGGGTGATATTGTCCCCGGCGGAAGTCATCTGATCGAGCATGGAGATAGCGTCGCGCATCGCGCCCGTGGACTGGCGTGCAATCAAGGTCAAAGCGTCCTCGTCGGCGGTCACGCCTTCCTCGGCGCAGATCTTCGAGAGGCGCTTGACGATCTCGGTGACAGGGATGCGGCGGAATTCGTGATGCTGGCAGCGGGAAAGAACGGTCGCCGGAATTTTGTGAATCTCGGTCGTGGTCAGGATGAACATGGCGTGTTCCGGCGGTTCCTCGAGCGTCTTCAGCAGCGCGTTGAAGGCGGCCGTGGAGAGCATATGGACTTCGTCGATGATGTAGACCTTTTTCCGTCCGATGCCCGGGGCGAAGTTGATGTTGTCGCGCAGTTCGCGGATGTCATCCACGGAGGTGTTCGAGGCGGCATCGATCTCAATCAGGTCGAGGAACTGTCCATTGTTGACGGCCATGCAGTTCGCGCATTGGTCGCAGGGACGGTTGCCGAGGTCATTATCAAGACAGTTCACCGCGCGGGCAAGAATGCGGGCCACGGTCGTCTTGCCGGTACCGCGGGGGCCGGAGAAAAGGTACGCATGCGCCACGCGGTCCGTGCGGATCGCGTTCTTCAACACGCGCGTCACCTGTTCCTGGTAGACAACGTCATCCCAGACTTGAGGGCGGTATTTTCGATATAATGCCTGATTCGCCATGATCAATCCCCTCTTTCATTACGGCACGCGGTACGTGGCCTGAATCTGTCCGTAGCTGTCTTTGATGACAGCCGTCTCGCCGGACTGCCAGACGGCCGCGTCGCGGTTCCAATAAATCTCATAAGGCGTCGTGTGTCCCGCGCGGGAGTAAACCTCCACGAAGACACCCTTCCGCAGCAGCTGAATATTCGGGAAAGTCAGGACGTTGCCGTCCGCGTCCTCAAGCGTCCAGTTCTCCAGATTGACGACCTCGTCACTGTTCGATACTACGCGAAGCGCTTCCGAGGAAAGCACACCGGGCGTGCGGATAATGGCAATCTCAATCGTCGCGCCGCGAATGACCGGCGTCGGCTCCTGCGTCTCCGCGGGAATCTCGGTCGGCAGCGGCGTTGCGGTTTCCGCGGCCGCGACTACCGTCTCAACGGTCAGCGGCTCTGTCGGGACGGCAGCCGCGGTTTCAATGGCGGCTTGATCCACCGTGATCAGCTCAATCGGCGTGTCCTTTTGGCGGATGTTCTCCCAATAGTAGAGCACGCCGTAAGTGACGCTCGCCGAGACGATCACGTTCAACAGAAGCAGAAGCAGTATCTTTCCGAAATTACTCATGATGATAATTATAGTCCATAATGCGGCGGTTCCGTGAATTTCATTCCGCGGTTTGGAAAAATAAACAGCGCCGAACCGGCGCTGTTTTGATCCGACGGGGTTATTTCAGTTCCGCGAGGACGATCACCGTGCCGTCCTCAAGCGCTGCCTGCAGACGGAGGGCGCCGTCGACTTCATGTTTGCGCCAGAGCAGCGTCTGCCCTTCGTAACAGGAATTTTTGTAGTCGATCTCAACCTCTTTCACCGCGAGGGCGTCCAGCTCCGCACGGCTGAAAAGGCCGAACATGGCACGGAGGTAGGAGACGTTGTTCATATGTCCCTCGAAGTCAATATCCACGGAGCGCACCGTGTACCGCGCGAACGGCTCCTCGGGGAATTCATCCGTGAAGCGGATGAAGCCCTCCGGGAACAGCTCGCGTTCCTCGAAGGCAAAGTCCGCGGGATAGACCCGGTCGATCATCGCCAGGCGGCCGACATTCCTGTCGACGAGGGCCCATTCGGACACGGCCTCGACCAATGTTTCGCCGTCCTTGGTGAAAAGATAGTCTCGGTTGCCTCGGATGCGGTTCGGCTTCGTCGGCCAGGTTGATTCCGTGACGGTTTCGTTCCATTCGGGACGGCGGTGAACGCGAATCTTCGTCTTGGCGACGACCCAATACAAGCCCAGCGGGCTGATATACGGCTCGGAATTTTTGAGAATATCGGAATGATCGGAGGCGAGATCCATGCAGGCGGCGAAGATATCCGGGAAGCTGATCTTCAGCGAATAGTCGGCGTCGCTCATGCGGATGGTTTCTGTCTTCGAATAAATGCTGTTTTCCATGTCTTTTTCCCTTTCAAGGGAACATTATACAATGCAAATCCCGCCCGCGTCCGGGTTCGTGATAAAGGGGAA
>CAVIKW010000120.1:0-383 GCA_963643375.1 Flexilinea sp.
GACGAGGACGGTTACCTCAAGAAAAAGAAATAAACGACGGCCGCGCTTCGCGCGGCTGTTTTGTTTTAAGCGGAAATACATTTTTCAGACTTTTTCTTACATACCCTATAAAGTTCAAAAAAGCTCCTCCCGCCCGGCCGACAGCAAACTCCCCGCCGAATGTAATAACCGCCGTGGGAAGATAGCATATTCATTCCCTTCCTTTTATCAATTTCTTCTCACCGACGCTGCTTGACATGTCGTATTGTTGGGTTGACATGACAAGCGATGTATGATATATTTTCTCATGCGGAACCTGATCACAGGTTCGCGAAAATCTATAGGAGGTAAAGGTATGAAAAAATTTTTAGCTATCGTTCTCGCACTTTCCATGATCTTAGCCC
>CAVIKW010000120.1:393-6290 GCA_963643375.1 Flexilinea sp.
TCTTAGCCCTCGGTGTCATGTCCGTTTCCGCGGCTGACAAACTCACCTTCGGCTATATCACCCCGGGTCCCGACACTTGGTATCTCCGAGATGTTGAAGGCTTCCAGGCTGCGGCTGAGCTGCTCGGCGTTGAAGTTGTGGTTCTGAACTCCAACTACGATGTCAGCGCGGAACTTTCCAACATCGAGAACCTTGTCAACCAGCAGGTTGACGGTATCTCCGTCTTCTCCTTCAACGAGTCCGGCGCCATCACCGCGGCTCTGAAGGGCGACGAAGCGGGTATCCCCGTCGTCGCTACCGACAGCGTCGGTCAGGTATTCAATGCTGACTGCGACGTCGCCGGTGCCGTTGACTTCGACTGGAAGGGCATGGGTGTCGACTATGCCAACTGGATGGCCGAAAATCATCCCGGCAAGGATTTCGTCATCATTACCGGTAACTTCGAATCCGTCCCCTGCCAGACCGTGAACGCTTCCATGGAAGAAACCGCCAACGCCCTCGGTAAGAACAAGCTCCTCACCATTGAGGATGGCGACTACACCCCGGCTGTCGCGGCTGATAAGGCTGAAGACCTCGTGAACTCCGGCTCCGAATTCGGCATCATCTTCGTCATGAATGAAGATATGGCCGCCGCTGTCCGCCAGCGCCTTGAGGATATGGGCGTTGCCGATGATTATGTTCTGATCGCTCAGAACGGTTCCGAAGTCGGTCTGGATATGGTCGATAAGGGCACCCTCGACTTCACCATCTCCAGCTCCCCGGGTTGGGAAGGCTTCATCGCCTGCCTCGCTCTGTACAACGCCGCCGTCAATAAGGACGCCGAAACCAATGTACAGTACAACCTCCCGAACATCGCCATCACCGAAGACACCGATGTGAGCAACCCGATTGAAGTTGTTCCGTGGACCGTGGATGTCGAAACCTACAAGACCCTCACCGAGCAGTATTTCCCGGATCTCTACGAATACATTAAGTAATTCTCAGAAATCTGTCTATAGGGGAGAGCAGAAAGCTCTCCCCTATTCGAATATATAAAGTATGGGCAATAAATCATATGGAAAAATTGCTGCATTTAAAAAACATCAACAAAGCATTCAACGGAGTACAGGTACTCTTTGATGTAAATCTTGAGCTGTACAGCGGCGATGTTCTCTGCCTTGTCGGTGAAAACGGCGCGGGGAAATCGACGCTGATTAAGATTTTGTCCGGAGCGGAGGCTCCCTCCTCCGGTTCAATCGAAGTCTTCGGCAGCACCCGTTCACGGATGAACCTGCGCGAAGCGATTGACATGGGCATCGCTGTCATTTATCAGGATGCCGACCTCGTGGATACGCTCACAATCGCGGACAACGTCTTCCTCGGTGAAGAGCTGATGAAGGGCCTCATCGTGAACCGCGTCGAACAGGAACGGATCACGCAGGAGATCATCGACAAACTCGGTCTTGACCTCAAGGCCGGGGCGCTCGTTTCCGAGCTTTCTCCGGGACAGAAGCAGTGCACCCAGATCGTAAAGGCGATCAAGCGCGACGCGAAGATCGTCGTGATGGACGAACCGACTTCTTCCCTCGGCAAAAATGAAACCGCCGCCCTGATGGATCTGGTACGGCGTCTCGCGGCTGAGGGCAGAGGGATCATCTACATCTCCCATTATCTCGAGGAAGTTTTCGAGATTGGGACCAAGGCGCTTGTTCTGAAAGACGGTCACCACGTCTGCACGGTGCGGCTTGATGAGACCACCGAGGACGAACTCGTCCTGAAAATGGTCGGCCGCTCGGCTTCGAGCTTCTATTCCAGAGAGCCGTCGGAAATTCGCGAAGGCCTTCTCGAGATCAAAAACTATTCGACCGCGAGCGTTGTCAAGAAAGCCGATTTTACTGTCCGACAGGGCGAGATCTTCGGCCTCGGCGGTCTTGCGGGCGCGGGGCGGAGTGAACTGATGCGCGCGGTCTACGGCTGCGACAGCAAAACATCCGGCCGCCTGATTCTCAATGGGAAGGACATCACCCCGAAGAACCCGAAGGACGCGGTGAGTAAGGGTGTATACATGATTTTCGAGAACCGCAAGCAGGAAAGTATGTTTGACATACGTCCGATCAGCGAGAACATCATGATCTCCCACAATGAGAAGAAAGAGCTTATCAGCCTGAAAAAAGAGCGCGAGAGCGTTGATCACAGTATCAATGACCTCAATATAAAAACATTTTCACAGGAGGTCGAAGCGCGGAACCTTTCCGGCGGAAACCAGCAGAAAATGGTTCTCAGCCGCTGGCTCGTAGACGAAGGACAGGTTTATATCTTCGATGAGCCTACAAAAGGCGTGGACGTGGGCGCGAAGCAGGAAATTTACAAGAGAATCGTTGATTTGGCCAAAAGAGGCAAATATGTAATCGTCATCTCATCCGTCCTTCCGGAGCTGATCTCCCTCAGCGACCGGATCGGCGTCATGCGTGACGGCGAACTTGTAAACATCCTTGACCGCAGCGAGGCCACGGAAAACAATCTGCTGAAAGAATTTATCGGCATATCCTGATTATTTTGAGGACATTGATAATGAAAAACTTCAAGAAACTGCTGTATTCACAATGGTTCGTGCTTGTGATCATCATTATTCTCATCGGCACGGTTACAACAATCGTCAACCCGAAGTTCCTGACTTGGAAAAACTTCCTCGCCATTGTCACTCAGGTCGCGAGCCTTTCCGTCGTTGCCATCGGCGCGACGATCATGATCGCGTCCGGTCATTTTGATATTTCCGTCGGCGCGGTGATCGGTCTGTGCACCTGCGTCATGGCGATCATGATCATCAACGGCGTGAACGAATTCGTCGTATTCCTCGTGGGCATGGTGCTGGCAACTGCCTGCTGTGTCCTCAACGGAGCGCTCTCCATCGCGCTCAGCGCGCCGTCGTTCATCATCACCTTGGCCACGACCGGTATTTACACCGGCATCGGTCTGCTGCTGACCGAAGGCGTTCTGCAGATGATCACCGGCAAGTTCCGTTTCTTCTCCGGCACGAAGGTCTTCGGCGCCGTCCCGATTATGGTGATTATCGCGCTGGCCTGTTACGTGCTCGCGTACGTCATGTTTAAGTTCACCCAGACCGGCAGACAGATTTACGCAATCGGCGCGAATCCGAACGCGGCGTACCTCTCCGGTATCAACGTGAACAAGAGCAAGATCAAGTTCTTCGCCCTCGACGGCCTTCTTGTAGGTCTCGCGGCGGCCATGTACCTGTCCCGTCTCGGCTCCGGCCTTCCGTCTTACGGCAGCGGTATGGAAATGGATGCCATGGGCGCGGTCGTCATCGGCGGTACCCCGATCTCCGGCGGTAAGGGAAGCATTGGAGGGACGCTCTGCGGCGTGCTGCTGATCGGGTTGATCTCCAACTCCCTCAACATGATGCACGTCAACGCGTTCTATCAGGACATCGCGTCCGGCGCGTTGATTATCCTCGCCTTGACAATCTCGATGATCCGAACGAAGCTGGCCGCGAGACAGGCCGCGGAGGATGCGAAAGCGAAGGCATAATTTCATATTCATTTAGGAAAGGATATATCAAGCGGATATATCGTAAAAGAATCGTTCGTTTGGAATCAAATGGGGGGTGAAGTATGTTCAGGCAGGTCAATTCGGACAGCCCCGTGCCGCTGTATTATCAGCTCAAGGAAATCATCGTTGACAGCATAAGTAAGGGCGAATACGGTGTAGGAGATTTACTTCCGTCTGAAAATCAGTTGTGTAAAATGTATAATGTCAGCCGAAGTACGTCTCAGAAAGCACTCGAAGAGCTGGTGCACGAAGGGATACTGACGAGGAAACAGGGTGTCGGAACATTCGTAGCCCCGCCGAAGATTGAACAGGAGCTCTCGAATTTCTATTCGTTCTCGGACGCCATCAAGTCCCGCGGCTATGAACATGAAGCCAAGGTCCTCTCAATCTCCGTGGCGGTGGCAACACCGAAGCTGGCGGAGATGCTGAGAATCTCCCCTGAGGAGCGGGTGATTACCCTGACCCGGCTGCGTCTGGTCAACGGCTCGCCGTTCCTGATTGAGACGTCGAACATCCCGGAGAAACTGGCGCCCGGTCTGAATGAGATCGACTTCAACAAGAACTCGCTCTATAAGACCCTGATGAACGATTACAGGCTCTATGTGGTGAAGGCCAAAGAGACATTTGAACCGGTCCTCATCAACAAGAGAGAAAGTCAGCTCCTTGAAGTACCGGAAGGCTCTCCGGCGATGCTGCGTGAACGAATCGCGCATTCTTCAAGCGATGAACCGATTGAGTTCTGCAGCAGCATCATCCCCGGATCCAAATGCCGGTTCTATATGGAGCTGCGGTAAAGCAGTATAAGACGGTCGGGCGCGGCGTCCGCGATTTTCGTACGTGACGCCGCGCCTGACAAAACTTCTTGAAAATATGCGGTCGAAATCACCGGCATCAGCGTTTGCCGATGAGGACAGTCCGCATCATCCGAACGGTCATGAACCTTGGATAAAGCTTTGATAGGAGGCAATCGAAAATGAATAAAGTAGCAATTATCGGTGCGGGCAGCCTTGTGTTCACGAAGCAGTTCCTGAACGACATGTTCAACACTGAATGCATGGCGGGCACAACGTATTACCTGATGGGGCCGACGATGTGGAAGCTTGAGAAGATGAAGCAGTATGCCGACCAGCTCATTGAGAAAAACAATATTGACGCGAAAATCGTCTGCACGACCGACCGCCGCGAGGCGCTCAAGGATGCCAATTTCGTCATCTGCACCTTCCTGATCGGCGGGAATGATGCCTACAGCTATGACATCAACATCCCGCTCAAGTACGGCGTTGACCAGTGCATCGGCGACTCACTCGGCCCCGGCGGCGTTTTCCGTATGCTCCGCACCGCGCCCGTGATTGAGGCGCTCGGCAAAGAGGTGGATGAGCTCTGCCCGAACGCGTACATCCTCAACTACGTCAACCCCATGGGCGCCGCGTGCACGACATTCGCCCGCTGCACCAAGGCGCAGGTCGTCGGTCTTTGCCACGGCGTTCAAACCACGTTGGACCTGATCTCCGGTTATACCGGCGTCCCGAAGGACGAAATCGACTACATCAACGCCGGCATCAACCATATGGATTGGTTCCTCACCCTTGAGCATAAGGGCCGCGACCTCTATCCCATTCTCAAAGAGAACATGGAGAAGCCGGAATATTACAAGAACGAGAAAGTCCGCGGCGAGCTGATGCGCCACTGCGGTTATTTCATGACCGAATCCTCCGGCCACCTCTCCGAATACATTCCGTGGTTCAGAAGCTCACAAGAAGGCCTTGACACCTACTGCAACGAGCCGATGTTCGGCGGTGAAACGGGCGCGGCGCTGAAATTCAATACCGCGATCGCGGAGAAGTTCAAGAACACGGACGTGTTCTCAATCGAGAGCGGCGAGCTCGAACCGCGTTCCAAAGAATATTGCTCGTATATCATCGAGGCAATCATCACCGGCAAGCCATTCCGATTCAGCGGCAACATTTCCAACAAGAACGGCTCCATCGCCAACCTGCCGCGCACGGCCACGGTCGAAGTGCCTGTCTACGCGGATAAATACGGCTTCCATCCGTACAACGTCGGCGATATCCCCGCGCACCTGGCGGCAATGAACATGAGCAACATCTCCGTCCAGGACCTGGCCTCCCGCGCCGGCCTTGAAGGCGACCCGGAAATGGCCTTCTGGGCAATCGCGATGGATCCGCTCACCTCGACGAAGCTTACGCTCACGAAATGCCGTAAGATGGTTGCCGAGATGTTCGAAGCCGAACGGAAGTGGCTGCCGCAGTTCGAAGGGAAGACTCTCAAGTCCGTCGAAGACATCGACATCCCCGCCGGAACCGTCGGCGTCCCGGTGCCTACCGACC
>CAVIKW010000121.1:0-6000 GCA_963643375.1 Flexilinea sp.
TCGCGATCCGCGAAGGCGGTCTGACCGTTGGTGCCGGTTCCGTTACCGAAATCATTGCTTAATAAGAGGCGCTAATGGCTAAACAGAAGATTCGTATCCGTTTGAAGGCTTTTGATCATCGCATTCTTGATCAGTCCGCGAAACGGATTGTCGACACTGCTGAACGCAGCGGTGCCCAGGTTGTCGGTCCGGTTCCCCTTCCGACCAAAATCGAACGCTTCACTGTTCGTCGTTCTACCTTCATTGATAAGGACTCCCACGAACATTTTGAAGTCCGCACTCACAACCGTATGATCGACGTCCTCGATCCGGATTCCAAGACCATCGATATGCTCATGCGTCTGAATCTGCCCGCCGGCGTTGACATCGAAATCAAAATCTGATTCGATAATACGTGAAATGAAAGAGGCATTCCTTCGGGAGTGCCTCTTTTTTGTCTTTATTTCCCTCCGAATGGCGCGATATGGCTTGACAACGGTTATAATTAATGAAAATGGAAAAATGCGGCGGCGGCATATTTTGCCGAAAAGCCGCGCGAAACTTTGAAAGATATCCCTGTCTTCCGACGGAAGACGGATGAGAACAGGAAACAAAAAAGATGCTTGTAAATGTAATTGGGATGGGTTATATCGGTCTGCCAACCGCCTTGATGATGGCTTCTCACGGCGTGAATGTGATCGGCACCGACTATAACGCCGAACGCATCAACGAACTGAACCACGGCGGCAAGGCCTTTGAGGAAAAGGGGCTCTCCGAGCTCTTCGACGCGGCCCATGCCGCGGGGATCCGCTTCTCGGAGCAGTATCAGAAGGCGGATGTCTACATCGTCTCCGTGCCGACGCCTTACATCAAGCAGACGCGCAAGATTGACCCGCAGTATGTCGTCGCGGCCTGCAAAAGCGTGCTGGATATCTGCGATGACGGCGCCATTCTGGTGGTGGAGTCGACCATCTCCCCGGGGACGATTGATAAATTCGTCCGCCCGCTGCTGAACGGCCGCCATATCCGCCTTGCCCACGCGCCGGAGCGCATCATCCCGGGGAATATGGTCCACGAGCTCATTCACAACGCCCGCACGATCGGCGTGGATGACAAAGACACCGGCGAGATCATCAAGAGCCTGTATGCTTCCTTCTGCGAAGGGGAGATCGTGGTGACGGACATCCGCACCGCGGAAATGAGCAAGGTCGTCGAGAACACCTTCCGCGACATCAACATCGCCTTCGCGAACGAGCTGGCGAAGATCTGCCGCGAGGCCGGGATGGACGTCTACGAGGTCATCCGCATCGCGAACCGCCACCCCCGCGTCAACATTCTGACCCCGGGTCCGGGCGTCGGCGGACATTGCATCTCCGTGGATCCCTGGTTCCTGGTCGGGGATTACCCGAAGCTCGCGTCCCTCATCCATACCGCGCGTGAGGTTAATGACGGAATGCCCGCCTTTGTGCTGAAGCGCATCGGCGAGATCATGAAAGAAAACGGGATGGACGACCTCTCCCGCGTCGGCCTTTACGGCTTGACTTACAAGGAAAATGTGGACGACACCCGTGAAAGCCCGACGCTGCAGCTGCTGGATGTGATCCGCTGCACGGAACGGAACATGCCGCAGGTTTACGATCCCTTCGTCTCCCGCGACATTGTCCCGAACCAGCACCACGACTTCGCTTCATTCCTGAAAGCCTGCGACCTCGTCGTCGTTATGGTCGGCCACAGCGAACTTCGGGACGATCTCAGCGTTCTGGACGGGAAGATCGTCTTCGACACCCGCCACATCATGCCCGGACGGGACCGCTGCTATACCTTATGAAAACGAACGGAGAGACGGAGCTGCCCATGATCAGTGTATTGATGGGCGTGCTGAACTGCGAATCCACGCTGGATGAGAGCATCCGCTCCGTCCTCTCTCAGACGGAATCCCGTTGGGAGCTGATCGTCTGCGACGACGGCTCCACGGATGGGACCGCCGATCTTGTCCGCGCTTGGGCGGAACAATACCCCGGGCAGATCATCTTCCTCCAAAACGACCGCAATTACGGCCTCAGCCATACCCTGAACCGCTGCCTTGAAAAGGCCCGCGGCGAGTTCATCGCGCGTATGGATGGGGATGACCGCTGCGCCCCGGACCGCTTCGCCAAAGAGCTCGCGTATCTCGAATCGCGTCCCGAAATTGCCATCGTCAGCACGGATATGGAATGTTTCGACGAGAACGGCACCTGGGGCTTGCGCCAATACCCGACCGACCCGCAGCCCGCGGATCTCGTCCACGGAACGCCGTTCTGCCACGCCGCGTGCATGGTGCGGACGGCCGCTCTTCGCGAAGCCGGCGGGTATTCCGAAGCGGAGGACCGCGCCCGCGTTGAAGATTACGACCTGTGGGTGCGGATGTACGCGAAGGGATACCGCGGCCATAACATTCATGAACCGTTGTACGCCATGCGGGATGACCGCGACGCCGCCGGGCGGCGCTTGTGGAAGTACCGCGTGAATGAAGCCCGCGTCCGCCTTGACGCGGTGCGGCTGCTCGGCTTGCCGAAAAGCAAATCGGTCTACGCCCTGCGTCCGCTGCTCCTCGGCCTGCTGCCGATGGGCGTCTACCGCTTTCTTCATAACCGCAAACTGCGGAAGGAGTCCATATGAAACGCGTGCTGTTCCTCATTCATGACCTCGGCCCCGGCGGGGCGGAGAAGGTGCTGGTGAACCTGGTCAACGGCCTCGACCCCGCTGAGTTCGACGTGACGGTCAAGACCCTCTTCAATTGGGGCGTCAACCGCGAATTCCTTGATCCGCGCGTCAAATACGAATTCCTGTACAGCCGGGATATCCGCGGCAATTCGCATTGGATGAAGCTGTGGACGCCGGAGCAGCTCTATAAAAAGACCGTGACGGGAGATTACGACATCGTTGTCTCCTTCCTCGAAGGTCCGACCGCCCGTGTTACCGGCGGCTGCCCCGCGGACGGGCCGAAAGTGGTGGACTGGATCCATACGCCGATCCTGACGGAGGCGAAATTCCGCGAGGGATTCAGGAACACCGCCGAGGCGCTGCGCTGTTACGGCCGAGCCGACCGGACGGTTTTCGTCTCGAATGATGTACGGGAAGCTTTCAACCGTTTCTGTCAGCCGAAGAGCGGCGTTGTCCTTTATAATGTTTACGACAGCGACGGCATCCGCGAGAAAGCCGGGCTCGTCCCCACGGAGCCGGCAATGGAGGCCGACGCGCTGTATTGGTGCGGTATGGGCAAGCTGATCCCGCTGAAAGGCTGGCATCGGATGCTCACGATTCAGAAGCGCCTCCGCGGCGAAGGCATTCCCGCCCGCTTCCTGATCCTCGGGGACGGTCCGCAGCGGGATGAGCTTCGCGCCCGGGTCGAGGCGGACGGACTCACGGACTCCGTGACCTTCGCCGGTTATCAGACGAATCCCTATCAATACCTCTCCCGCTGCGCGCTCTTTGTCTGCGCCAGTGAGCGGGAAGGCTTCTCCACGGCCGCGGTGGAGTCGCTGATCTGCGGGACGCCGGTGTGCTCCGTGAATGTCGGCGGGATGCGCGAGATTTTGGGCGCTGACAATGAATACGGTGTGGTGACGGAAAATGATGACGAAGCGCTGTACGCGGCGGTCAAACGGTTCCTGACCGATACCGCTTATCGGGATGAATACCGCCGCAAGGCGGTTAAACGGGCGGACGCGGTTTTCTCCCGCGCTGCCGCTGTCAAAGCTGTTGAGAAGATGCTGTTGGAGCTGTGAAATGAAGACTCGAGACTATTCCCTGGATATCCTGCGGATCCTCGCCTGTGTGATGGTGGTCGGGATCCATACCACGATGGAGGGCTGGTACAATATCTCGCCGCGCACCTATAACTGGATCGTGCTGAATTTCTATGACACGCTGGTGCGCCCGGCGGTGCCGCTCTTCTTCATGATCAGCGGCGCCCTCTTCCTGAGCAAGGACAGTATTGATATCAAAAAGCTTTGGACGAAGAACATCCTTCACCTTTTCGTTATTTACGTCATTTGGGTCGTGTTTTACGCGGTCATGAACAACGGCGTGCACAAAGTCCTGGCTGATCCTTCCATCGTCTGGAATGAGGTCACCGGGCCGAATCCGCAATATCACCTGTGGTATCTGCGGGAGTTGATGAATTGCTACGCCGTCGCGCCGCTGCTCTGGCATCTGGTCCGTGCGCTGGACTGCAAGGGCGTCCGCTATTTCCTCACGCTTTTCCTCGTCTTCGGTATCATGCGCATGACGATCGCCGACCTGCCCTTCCTGCCGAAATGGATTCTCGAACAGATCAACCTCTTCATCAATATGGACTTCGTCGGCTACGTCGGCTATTTCCTGCTCGGGTATTTCCTTTACACCGGGTTTATCAAGCTGTCCCGCGGGAAGCTGTGGATCGTGTACGTCATCACGACGATTGCCGCGGCGGTATTGAACCAGTTGATGGCGAACGCGGCGGACTGGCCGACCCAGGCGCTGTACGGGAATTTCTCGCTGCCGGTCATGATCGAGGCGGTCTGCCTCTTCCTGCTGGTGCGGAGTTACTACGCGGAGAAGCGCTTCGAGGGCGGAAAGGCTGCCTTCATCAAACGACTGAGCGGTGCCACGCTCTTCGTGTATCTGATTCACCCCTGCGTACTGACACGTCTGCAGATTCATTTCCATCTGTACACGACGAATTACAACGTGCTCTTCTCGGTGCCGATCTTCACGCTTGGCGTCTTTGCCGTGAGCGCCGCTGCCGGCATGCTCCTCGAGCGGGTGCCTGTCCTGCGGAGGATTCTGTAGGAGGTTTATGCAGATCGTTTTTCTTCTTGCCTTATCCTGCGCGTTGAGCGCGGCGGTCGTTTTCGGTACGGGACTGCTCCGCGAATCTCCTCGAACCGCTCGGCGGAACGTTCTGCTGTTTCTCATCGGCATCCTTGCGTGCATTGCCGGCTCCGTCGCTGTTGAAGCCGTGATTAAGGCCGATTGGCCGACTTTCTATTACCACACCCACGCCCTCGGCATGGCGACCGTCAAGGTCTTCGGCATCGGCTGCCTCTCCGCGGCGATGTTTTTCGCGTTGATTTTGGCGGCCGTTGAGCGCAAGGCCCAGAAGCCGACGGTGCTTCGCCGTCTCGTCCACGCGTTCCTGATTGCCTTCTGCGGCGCGTTGATCCTCGAAGTCGGGTATTTCAATCAGCGTCATTTTGAGCTGGTCGGCTCCGGTACAGAAGAAAAAACCTATTACTCGGATCAGTTTTACGGCTGGGGCTTTTATTTTAACCGCGCCAGCTGGTCGTTTGCATGCTATTCCAACTCCGACTATCAATTCGGTGTTGGATTAACGGTCAAAGATCAGAAAATCCGCAACATTTGGTTCAATTTCGATGACGGCGAGCCGCGCAGCGTGGTACAGATTGCGTATAATGACCGCGCGCACAGCGGCATGGAGAACATCCCGGAACATGAGTTCATTGAGGGAATTCCCCGTTCGTATTCCGTTCCGCTGCACACGGTTGGGAACACGAAAGAGCTTTCTATTGATTTCCCGAATGCCAACTGCAGCAAATGGGCCGGGTATTATGGTTTTTCCATGCCGGAAATGGTGATCAATAAAGTCGTTCCGCTGGAGCTGAATCCGGTGCGTTTCGGCTTAGTGTTCGCGCTGATTTTTGTAATTGCTGCCTTTTTCCCGGGTTCGCCGCTGTGGCGGCTGCCGTTGAATTTCCGCTCCCCGGCGCAGGTGGGCGGCATTGTCTGCCTGCTGCTGTTCTTCGCAGCTGCTTTTGTGTGGACGGTGTTCAGCTCCTACAGCGGGTCCGATTTATCATGGTCGGAACAGAAAAACATTAACGGCGGGTATTCGGAGCAGTACAACAAATTGGCTGAAGCCTTTATGAATCACAGCTTTGTGCTTTCCGATACTGTGGACTCTCATCTGCCGGAAATGGGCGACCCTTATGATGAAAGTGCCCGGAAGCGGCAGGCGTTTACCTATCCCTTTGATACGGT
>CAVIKW010000122.1:0-5805 GCA_963643375.1 Flexilinea sp.
TGATATGTACCCACTTTTTTGGACTTTTTTATTTTATCCCAAAAGGTGGTTATTTTATCATGGATGCTTCCCTGAATTTAGTGGGTGGCATCCAATTTGTTTTCTTCTGAATCCGGCTGTTGTTGTAATAGTCAATGTATCTATCAATTGCAGCGCTGAAGGCTTCAAAAGAAATATATTCTTGCTCATGTCCATAGAGCATCTCGTTTTTAAATCGGCCGAAGAATGTCTCAATGATGCAGTTGTCGTAGCAGTTGCCCTTTCGCGACATAGATTGAATCATGCTGTGTTCGACCAGCATGTCTCTGTAATATGGTTGCTGATATTGCCAACCTTGATCCGAGTGAAGAATCAACTTCGACACATTAGGAAAACGCCGGATGGCATTCTCTAACATTCTCTTTATCTGTTCCATATTCGGACTGCGGGAAAGATCGTAAGATGTGACCTCGTTCGTTTTCATGTCAATAATTGCAGATAAGTAACATTTACCCCACGGGAAGGAGAATTGCGTCACATCGGTCGACCACTTTTGCAGAGGCGCTTCTGCCGAGAAGTCTCTGTTGATGATATTTGGGGCAATCCTGCCGACTTCGCCCTTGTAGGAATGATACTTTGCTTTCGGCTGTTTGCCCTTTATGCCAAGTATGTGCATGATCCGTTGGACTCTTTTGTGGTTTGCCTCGTAGCCAAGGTTCAGAAGCTCATGATGAATACGTCTTACGCCATATCTCCCCTTGTTTTTCTCATAAATAGCCATGATTTTCTTTGTCAGCTCCCTATCTCTCTCCTCTACCTTGTCAACCCTATAGAGCTTATCGTAATAGGTTGATTTAGGAAGCTCTGCTGCTTTCAGCAAGTACTTTAGAACATATCCTTGATCGTGGAGCTCCTTGACCAATACTGTTAGTTCTTCTCGTGTTAAGCAGCCGTTCTTTTTTCTTTCAAGGCTGAGAATTCTGTCTAAGCAGACGACCAGTGCTTCCTGAGCTTTGCTGTTTTTTAGTAACTTGGTCAACTTTGCCAAATCTGACTTCGTTAAATTAGCCGGTAATGTTGTCGTTTTCATCGGATCCTTCACTGCTGATCTGTATTCTCGCTTTGTGATCAGCCCCTGATATCCATCTATTTTATACCGACGAACCCATTCAGACAATTGGCTGTGCTCAATGCCGGCTGTTATGGCTGTGCTTTTGATGGAGGCTCCCGCAAGGGCTTTGGCGACCAAAGCATATTTCTCAGCAGCTGTCCATTCTCTGCCTCGTGTTTTGGGCCGCAGCGCCTCCGTGCCGCATGCTTCTTCGATGCGTACCCACTGGCGTATTGTTTTGCGGAACCACTTCTGTTTGACGCCTGAAGGCGTCTCCGGCCACTGCCCTTGACGGTACAGCACAATACACATTTGTTTGTATTCAAAGCTGTATTTCATGATAAATATACCCCATTTCTAAAAGTCCAAGATTTGGGGTACATATCACCCTCGAGGGGAAGGCATTAACGCGGCTTAAAGGGAGCGGGAATTGCAATGTCGGGCGCGGCGGCAACGCTTCGCTCGCCGGATCGTGGAAATCATGCTCCAATTATGTTATCTGGTCTCTGGTCTCTTTATAAAAACGCGCCCGACATTTCAATTCGCACCCACTTTCGACCGCGCTTAAGCCTTCCCCTCGAGGGGAAGGGGGACCGCTCCGCGGTGGATGAGGTGACCTGAACACCCGCTCCACTTCGCGGAGCGTCGTGAAACTCGGCATGAATGCCCGCACATGTAATGAATGCCGGCCGCCTTGCGGTGAAGTCATGGTCCGGAGCTTCGGATAATGCAAGGCGGATATTTGCAAAAAAGTATACTTTTTGGCAAACCGTTATTTTTGTTGTGTGGAACCACCTCCTTCTTGCAAAAATGCTGATTTCAGATGATAATCAAGGTGCATTTGGTATAGGATAAACCCTTTACAAAAAAGTATACATTTTTGCAAGCGAGGCAGTTATGGAAAAGGCAAAACGGCAGTCGAATTTTGAATTGCTGCGGATATTCGCGATCGTCTTGATCATTTTGTACCACATTCAAAGATACGGATCCCAGCCGTTATTAACCGGAAACTACGGCTATTTTTCTACACCGGAGATCGACCCGAGACTGCTCGTTTTTGAAATCGGCGGACCTTTCGGTGGGATCGGCAACGGCCTTTTCATCATGATTTCCGGGTACTTTATGAATGCCAATCTTCATATCGACACGGGAAAAATCGCGAAGAAATTACTGCTGCAGCTTGGATTCGCGGTGACTTTGCTGGTTATCGCGAATGCTGTATGGGTGACTTTCTTTAAAAATGAAACGCTGTCTTTGGAAATGGCAACCATCGGAGATTTCAACAATGGCTGGTGGTTTATCGGGTACTATTTCTTTGTAATTCTCCTCGCGAAAGTGTTTCTCAATGGATTTACGGCGAAACTCACCCAATCACAGTTCAAGGCGCTGCTGTTGACGATATTGGCGGTTTCCCAATTCGGATGGTCCGGCACTTTCACAGAAAGCATCGCGACCGGAGCTCTTACCCTGTTAATCGGCGTTTTCTATTTCTTGATGGGCGGATATATCGCGCGGTACAATCCATTCGAGAACCTGAAGGCTTATACCTTTATTCTCGTCATCGCCGCGGCTTACGCCCTCCGCTTCATCTCGGCGTATAATATCGCTTCCCAAGCAATCGACGAATTCATCAAGTCGAACGCCGGCGGCAGCTTTATCCACAGCGTGCAAGGATATTCGAATCATGAAATCACGGTCGTTATTATCGTGGTCTGCATTTTCGAACTTTTCAGAAGACTGAATATCCCATACAACGCCGCGGTCAACTTCGTCGGGAAAGCTACATTAATGATCTACTTCATCCACGAAAACGGCATTTTCCGAATGTTCTTCAAAAATGAACATTGGATGGAGTTATTACGCGGAAATGTACTCGCGTATTGCCTCAAGTGGCTCGAATGGGCCGCGATAGGATTCGCGGTGGGTCTTGCCGCGTATGTGGTGTACACATTATTGGGAAAGATTCTGCCGCGAATGCGTTCGCTGTTCGTCGTTAAAGATACCGGCAAGTAACCGAGTCGTCCTTCACCGCAGCTCCGGGAAGGTATTCGTGATGCGGTCGTCCTCGCTGACGCGGCGGATCACTTTCGCGGGAACGCCCACGGCGATGCAGTTATCCGGGATGTCTTTGGTGACAACGCTGCCGGCGCCGATGGTGCAGCCGTTCCCGATCGTGACGCCGGGGCAGACGGTTACATTCGCGCCCAGCCAGCAGTCATCGCCGATCACGACCGGCTCCGCGTGGCAGAGATGGCGGCTCACGCCGTCATGGCAGACCATCGAACGGCGTTCGTCCGGCAGCAGCGGATGATTCGGCGTGACAATGGTAACGCCGGGGCCGAAATCGCAATGCGCGCCGATGGTCACCAACGCGTCATCCTGGCAGGTGAAGTTGAAGTTGATGAACGTCGCGGCGCCGATTTTCGTGTGCTTTCCGTAATGAATGTAAATCGGTCCCTGTACGCGCACGCCTTCGCCGACTTCCGCGAAAATCTCCCGCAGCAGCGCGTCGCGGGTTTCTTTATCCTCTTCACGGGTGGCGTTGTAATCCTGGCTCAAGTCATGGGAGCGGAGCTTGATCGCGACAAGGTCCGGGTCCGCGGGCGTGAACAGTTTTCCGGCGAGCAGTCGTTCTTCTTCTTTCATTTTCAATACCTCGGTGTCCAAGTTTTCAATTGATCCGCCGTCACGGACGGCTGATATTATTATATCCGATAACGCGCGAAATCCCGCCCGGCTTATCGTGTATAATAAGCTCATGAACTTTATCGAAGAACTCACCACCGCCTCCCGCTCCGGGAAGGCATTCGCCGCGGCTGTCATTGTGGACGCGCGGGGAAGTACGCCGCGCCACGCCGGGGCGAAGATGATCGTCTATGAAGACGGCAGCTTCGTCGGGACCGTCGGGGGCGGCGCCATTGAGCAGGACGTCATGGCGAAGGCCTTGGACTGCCTGCGCACGCGGACGCCCGCGCTGCTCCATTACGAAGTCGTTCAATCCGACGGCTCCGTCTCCGGGGAGGAATCCATCTATGTCGAGCCGTCCTTCCCGCCGGACACCCTCATCCTCTGCGGATCAGGGCACGTGGCCGGGAAGCTCATTCCCCTCGCGAAGTCCATCGGCTTCCGCGTCGGCGTCATTGACATCCGCCCCGACGACGCTGTCCGCGAACGCGCCCGCGAAGCCGACGAATACATTCTCGCGAAGAGCTTCACCGAAGGCCTTGCCGGCCTCCCCGACCGCGAAGGGACTTACTGCGTGGCCTGCGCGTTCGACTTCGAACACGACGAGGAGATCCTCCGCGAGCTGCTGAAGCGGGAGAAAAGCGCATATATCGGCATGCTTTCGAGCCGGCATAAGGTGCAAACGATTTATAATCATTTGAAAGAGCAGGGCGTGGCGGACGAATCCCTGGCCCGGGTGCACGCGCCCATCGGGCTGCCGCTCGGCGGGGAAACGCCGGAGGAAATCGCCCTCTCCATCGCCGCGGAGCTTCTCAAGGTCCGCAGCGGCCTCAAGAACAACACAAAACAGGAGCTTCAATGAAAAAATTCGCACTGATTACGGTCACGTTTGTGATTCTCTGCCTCAACGCGCTGACGGCCTTCGCCGCCCCGATTGAGGTCTATTTCAACGACCCTTACGACAATGAGAAAGACCGCACCATCCAAAACATGATCCTCGACGACATCAAAGCCGCGGAGAAAACCATCGACCTCGCGACCTTCAATTACACCGACACGAAGACCGCCGAAGCCCTGGTCAAAGCCGTCAAGCGCGGCGTGACCGTCCGTCTGGTCATTGACGAGGACAATTACGGCAAGGATGTTATCAAGACCCTGAAAAACGGCGGCGTGAAGATTGTCAAGGCCGAGTCCAACGGCTTGATGCACTCCAAGTACATCATCATCGACGGCAAAGTCACCATCAGCGGCTCCGCCAACATGACCCTCTCGAGCTTCTCCTACGACAACAACTTCATGATCCGCATCGAGTCCGCCGAGATCGCGGATACCTTCACCGAGGAGTTCGAGGAGATGTTCGTGGACAAGATTTTCGGCGAGGCGAGCCAATACACCGCCAAAGCCCCCGCCGGCGTCAAGCTCTCAGACGGCACCGTGGTTTACGTACGCTTCTCGCCGGATGACAAGATCGACGACATGATCGAGACCCTCATCGCCGCGGCGGATGACTCCGTCTACATGCTCGCCTACTCCTTTGCCTCGAAAGACATTGCCGAACGCCTCGAGACCGCCGCGGATGGCGGCCGCGACGTGATCGTCATTTGCGAAGACTCCAAGGCCTACACCGATGGCGGCGGCCAATGCGGTCCGCTCTCCGAAGCCGGGCTGAACGTCTACGTGGACGGATACGACGACGTCCTGATGCATGAAAAAGCCATCATCCTCGACGAATCCGTCGTCATCGCCGGCTCCTACAACTTCACCCGCTCCGCCGACAAACGCAACGACGAACAAGTCCTCGTCATCCAATCCCCGGAGATCGCGAAAGCCTTCCTCGCCGAATTCGACAAGATTCTCGAAGAAGCGAAGTAAAATACAATCCATCAAATGAACAAAAAAACCGCTTTTCAGCGGTTTTTTTGTTTTTCCAAAATTCCTATTGAAGATAAATGCGGGTATCCGCAATAATCTTCAATAGGAATCGCCCTTAAATCAAAAAACGCGCTCGACATTGTAAGTCTCGCCTCCCT
>CAVIKW010000123.1:0-5697 GCA_963643375.1 Flexilinea sp.
GGTCAGGACTTCTTCATATTCCGGTGACAGGGACTTCCCCGAGGTCTGCTGGACAGTGCGCATGACCTTCCCGAGCGCGGCGCTGCTGTCATCCCGCCCGACTTCGGAGGCGACATTGCGCAGACGCTGTTTATCCCCGACCGCGACACGGACGGGGCGGATGATCCGGCGCACGTCCGCGGAGGAACACTCCGGGCAGCTGACCACGGCAGTGTCATACGCCGCGTAGCTCAGGTAGACGCTGAATTTCTTCCCGCAGGCCCCGCATTGATATTCGTAATTCGGCATTCTTCCCCCTCTTATTCCGGCACGATCTCGCTGCCGAGACCGCGCTCATAAACATACACCACATATTCCCCGCTGTCAAGAATTCGGTCCGGCTCCCCGAGGAGCTCGCGGATGTAATCCTCGCGGACGTCGAGGTACCCGGTGCCGTCAAAAACGATAAAGTTCCCCGAATGCCCGCTGTACCATTCATCCTTGCAGAACCAATCCTGCATGGCGAGGTAGTCCGGCTTCCCCACTTCCTTCGCGCGGACGCGGACCGCCCGCACCCGAACGCGGTCATTGGCAGCGACCGTCGTATGCGAGGCGTTCCAGAAGTCCGCGTAGCCGTACGTCAAGCCGTTCTCCTCAAGGAAGACGGCCAGCCGATCCTGCGGAGACTCCACGCGGGAGAAGCTCACCGGCAAGGCGAAGGCAATCAGCGCGAGCAGGAAAAGGGGAACCGCGAGCCGCCCCTGTGCCTTGGCGAAACGATTCTCGAAGGTCCGGCAGGTCAAAATCCCCGCCGCGAAAGGGATAAACGCGATGTATCGGGCGCTGTCTTCGCTCGTGTAAATATCCGTGAAGAAGCAGACGCCGAGCATCACCAAAATACCGAGCGCGCAAATCGCGGCGGTCGGTTCGGATTTTCCTTCGCGGATCCAATTCCGAACCATGAACACGATTGCCGTCACGGTCAGGAGCATGACGAAGCAGGCAAAGACGAGGCCGATGTACCCGCGCCCCGTGAGCGGGAATTCCGCGCCGAAGCTGTTCAGGAGGCCTTTGCCGAGGAGCAGGAATTTCTCGCCGAGGCGGTCCATATCCACGAACTTGCGGGTGTCGAGGAAGCTGTTTTTATCGATGCCGCCCGCGGTCATCAGCAGCTTATCCATGAGCATGCCGAGCCCCGTCCCGCCGAGCAGCACGCCGACGGTGATGAGATTGCGCCGGGTTCCGAAGGGGACGGAGTTCGTGAGCAGATTGATCAGGCAGTAAAGCGCCGTCGGCAGGACGCAGATGATGACGAGCTGCATATCACTCATGCAGCCGCACGCCGTGAGGATTCCCAGCGCGAGCCACGCGCCAGCCGGGCGGCCCTCATCCGCGAAGATTCGGCGCAGACAGATCAGGCAGAGCATGAAATACACGAAGATGGCGCAGTGTCCGCGAAGATAGCCGAGGCGGGTCAGCGTCGGCATTCCCGCGAGCGCGCACCACATCAGCGCCTTGAGAACGCCGTGTTCGGCTTTCCGCTCGAACGCGTTGACGTAACCGAGGGTGAAGAGCGCGATAACCATGGACGCGGCGGCGATGACATACGCGTACGTGTCCACGCCGGCAAGCGCCGTCCCGAAGACATAGAAAGGAATCTCCGACAGGTAGAAGGAGACGCCGGTGAGGTTCCATCCCTTCAGCAGGACGTTGCCGTTCAGAATATCGGATGCCTGCAGGATTTGATTGGCATGATCCGAATTTAACGGAACTTGCAAGTATAATAGAAAGACATAAACGCAGTGAAGCAGAATGATCACCGCGGGAAGAGCAAGTAAACGCTTTTTGTTTAAATTCGACATAAAGCTCCTTTATGTACAATTATAATCACTGCTGATGGGAGAACCATGGAATCAGAATTCTCTGCTTATTCTATCTCGAAACCGATGCCGCTTATTCTTGTAATCTCCGGCCTCTCCGGTGCCGGCAAAGACACCGTGATCAACCGTCTGAAAGAGATTTCACCGATCGACTTTCACTTCGTCGTCACCTGCACCTCCCGCGCGCCGCGCGAGGGGGAGATTGACGGGCGGGATTACCACTTCCTTTCCCGCGAGAAGTTCGAAGCCATGATCGCCAACGACGAAATGGTGGAATATTCCGTCGTCTATGATGATCTGAAGGGCGTGCCGAAATTCGAAATCGAGCAGGCATTCGCGGATCAGAAGGACATCATCCTGCGCGTCGACCGCCAGGGAATGCTCAAGGTCCGCAAGATTTACCCGAACGCCGTCAGCATCTTCATCGTCCCGCCGGACGCGGCCACCTGGCTGAAGCGCCTCCGCGCCCGCAATACCGACACCGAGGAAGCCCTGCGCATCCGCATCTATACCGCCCGCCAGGAGCTTGAGGGCATCAACGACTTCGACTATGTCGTGGTCAATGATCAGGTCGAACAAGCCGTCGCGGATATCATTGACATCATGCGCGTTGAGCATATGCGCTCCTCGAACAGAAAGGTCAGTCTCAGCAGTCATGAATAACAACACCGAGCCCGAACGCGACCCGCTTGAACCCGCGCCCGAACCCCAACAGGAACAGCCGACGATCTCCATGCGCCTCATCCAGGGGAAGTCCATCGTCACCTGGGTGCTGCTGACGCTCACGGTCGTCGTCTACCTCCTGCAGCTGATCAGTCAGTACCGTTACGGCGTGGATTGGCCGCTGATGTACGGCGCGAAGTATACGCCTTACATCAAGATGGGCGAATATTGGCGTCTGGTCACGCCGATCTTCCTGCACAGCTCCGTGATGCACATTCTCTGCAATATGTACGCCCTCTTCACCTTGGGTCCGAGCCTCGAGAAGTATTACGGCAGGCTGAGTTTCCTGCGGCTTTACATTCTCACCGGCATCGGCGGCAACGTGCTCTCGTACATTCTCTCGCCTTATTCCGTCTCCGTCGGCGCGTCCTCCGCGCTCTTCGGGCTGATCGGGGCGCAGGCGATGTTCCTGTATAAAAACCGCCGCGTCATCCGCAATTACCGCTCGCTGATGCAGAACATCGTCTTCGTTGTCGTCATCAACATCTTCTTCGGCCTGCAGGGCGGCATTGACAACTGGGCGCACCTCGGCGGCTTCGTCACCGGGCTGCTCATCGGTTTCTTCTCCGGCCCGCAGATCGGTTTCCTGCAGGAAGCGCAGACCGGGCGCGTGCGGATCATCGACATCGTCTCGACCAAGCAGCGCGAGATCGGGTATTTCCTCGTGTTCCTGCTGCTCTGCGCGGCGGTCTTCGCCTTCTGATCGCATGAAAGCTTCCCGCGTCATCACCCGCGGTAAACACCGCAGACTCGCCCAAGAAAAAGACGCCTCCTCAGCCCGGCTTCGCTTTGCCGGGCTGTTTCTCTGCGCGCTGATTGTCATCGCGCTCGCGGCGTTGGGAATTTTCTACGCCATCTTCAGCCAAACTTTTCCCTCGCTCACCCGCTTTGAAACCTACTTCGCCGAACGGCCGGAGCCGACCCGTTTTTACGCGCGGGACGGCGAGACGCTGCTCTTCACCCTGGCGTATGAGAACGCCGGCGGGACGTCCCTCGCCCTCTGCGAGACGGATGGGGAGGGCTGCCTCCCGCGTACCTTGATCGAGGCCGTGAACCTCACCCGCCAAGACCGCGTCCTCAAGGGAACGGCGGTCAGCTTCGCCGAGGAGATGGTCCGCGAAGTGTATGCCGAGGACATCGCCGCCTCGCGTTATCCCGATCTGCTCGCGTCTCTCCTCACCGGACAGATCCGCCGGCAGTACAGCGCGGATGAGCTGACGGCGCTCTACCTGAATCACGCCTGGTTCGGGCAGATGGCGTTCGGACCGGATGCCGCGGCGAAGCTCTATCTTGACAAATCCGGCGACCGGCTGACGGACGCGGAATGCGTGCTCTTCAGCGCGATTGTCGACACCCCTGCCTTGAATCCCATCGACTCCAACGGCGCCGTCCGCGACGCGTACCTGAAGCAGCTCCGCCTGCTGCACGCGTACGGACTCTTCACCGAGGAGGAGACCGAGGCGCTCGGGCGGGCGAATTTCATCATCTTTGAACCGCCGGCCTACGCGGGCGGTTCCGAACCGGATCTCATCACCCGCAAGGCATTGGATGCCGTCATCGCGGCGTACGGACGCGAACGCGTTGAACGCGGCGGGCTGACGGTCGTCACCTCCGAGGACGCCGAGCTGCAGTCGTACGTCGTCTGCGCGGTCAGCGGCGGGGAGGAAGGCGAATGTCCGCTGAGCGCGGCCTTCGATGAAGCCGAGCTGGAAACCGCCGCGGACACGCTGCGGGAGTCATCCGTCAGCGCGGCGGTGATTGATGTTTCCGGCGGCGAACTGCTGGCGGCGGTCGAATCCGCCGGCGGGACGCTTTCGACGGCTGAGCGGGCGAATCCCGTCGGCACATCCATGAATTACTTCGCCGCCCTGACGGCGTTCGCCAACGGCAGTTCGCCTTCGCAGCTGCTGTGGGACCTCGAAGGCACGGAAGACGAACCCGCCCGCGGCCCGATTCGGCTGCGCGACGCGGCGGTGAACGACTGCCAACGCTGCCTTTCGACCTTGATGGACACTTACGGCAGCTCGGCCGTTCAGAATGAAGCCGCGCTCTTCGGCCTGACCAACAGCCGCGGCGCGCCGAAGAACGGCATCCTCACCGAGGGCGGGCATTACACCGCGGAGGAATTCGCCTTCGCGCTGACGCCTTTCGCCTCCCTCGGCACCCAATCCGGCACCGGCGACTCCGTCCTGCGTCCGATCACCGTCCTGTCGGTGAGCTTCTCCGACGGCACGGATGACGATCCGCAGCCGCGAACCTCCCGCGCCATCCTCACCGAAGGCCTCGCCTACCTCGTGCATCACGTCTTCAGCCAAGACACCATGTCCATGAACCTCTCCGACCGCCCCGCCGCGGTCAAGATCGGCGCCGTGGAGGGGGACGACAGCCGTTGGGTGAGCGGATACACGCCGACAACCGCGGCGGCAATCCGCGTCGGGGAGTCGGAAGCGGTGTCCGCCTTCACGGTGGATGGGAACCGCGTCGAGACCGCGGCGAAAGTCTTCTGGCGCTCGGTGATGGAATTCGCCGACAGGGGCAAGCCCGTCACCGGCTGGCAAAGCCCGGACGACATCAGCCGCGTCCGCGTCTGCCTTCCCTCGGGGAAGCTGCCGACGGAAGCCTGCCAAGACACGGCGACGGAAGTCTTCCTCAAGGGCGCGGAGCCGTGGGAATATGACGATTATTACACCGAAGTCACGGTGAACAAGGACAACGGTCTGCTGGCGACCCGCTTCACACCGGCCGACAAGCGGGAGACGAAAGTCTTCCTCACCCTCCCGGAGAACGCCCGCGAATGGGCAGCGGAGAACGGCATTGAGTCCGTGCCGACGGATTACGACCCGATCCCGGCGGAGACATCCGACGGCACGGTCGTGATTGAGACGCCGACCGCCTTCGAGACAATCGCGTCGGGGGATTCGCTGACGGTAACGGTTGAATTGAACCTGCCGGAGTCCGCCGATTCCTGGGCGGTCACCATCGGCGACGGGATGTTCCCGGACAAGTGGACAAAAGTCTGCGAGGGCGGCACCATTGAAAACGGCCGCTGGCGTTTATGTGAGATATCGAACATCGCCCCCGGCCTGCACGTTCTCAGAACCTCGTTCACCCTCCC
>CAVIKW010000124.1:0-5674 GCA_963643375.1 Flexilinea sp.
GCAGCAGGCAGAGCAATCCGAGGATCACGAAGGTCATTCCAAAACGCCGCTTCATTCCAATTCTTTCCTTATTTCAGCGCGAAGATGAATTCACTCTCCGCGGCGTCCCCATTCAGAACCCGCGCGAGCTCCAGTGTGAAGCTGCCGAGCTCCATGGAGGATTGGTAGAGATTTTTCGCCAGACAGTACACATTACCGTCTTTGACCGCTTTCATATCCGCGAAGAGCGGGCTGAGGGCGAGCAGGTCGTCAAGGGAGGTCAGTTCACCCGCAATCGTGCTGTTGTAAATCAAGACGTCCGCGTCCTTCGCGCGGGCGTAGAACTCTTCCATCTGAATCGTCGTTGTCGCGGAGGACGAATCCGTGCCGAGGTCCGCGAAGACATATTTCCCACCGGCAAGCTCGATCATCTTCGGCAGATAATCCGAAGCGTTGCGGACGGAGACTGTGCCGCTTGAGGTCACATAGAAGACCGCGACTGACTTTCCAGAGGATTCAAGCGCGTCAAGCTGCTCGAATGCGCGGATCTGTTCGTCGAAGGCGGAATCCGCTTCGGCAGTGTGTCCGGTCAGAAGGCCGTAGAGCTTGATCCATTCCATGCGCCCGCGCGGATCGGGTTCGTAGCTGGAACGTTCAATCATCACGGGGATGCCGAGCGCCTCCAGTTCCTCAACCACTTCCGGGGTGTGCGAGATCATCATGTTCTCAATCGCGAGCCCGCAGTCCCCCGCCTTCAGCAGCTCGTAATCCGGGGCGGAATACTTGCCGGCGTAAACCAACGAGCCGGCTTCCATGGCTTCCGCGGCCGCGTCGATGTACCAGTCGGATTGCCGCAGCGGGGAAAAGCGCAGCGAATCCATCGCTCCGCAGGCGGCGAACATATCCATCGCGGAAGAGGAGACGAGGTAGATGTTCCGCAGCGGCTGTTGTAGAACGGTCACATCGGTGCTCAGTCCTTCGGGGACGGTGCCGCCTTCCGGGACGAGCAGATATTGATCCTGCCCGGCAATGGTAATCAAGGACAGCCCGCCTTCGTAATAGTCCACGGTGAACATCTCCGCGAACGTGAGTTCCATCTTGCCGACGGGCTCCATTCCCGGAAGGCCGTTCGCGGCAGCGGATTCCTCGACAACAGCCGGCGTTTCCGTAGGCAGCGCGCCGCCGAAGGTCAGGGTGTAGTCGATCAGATGAGGAACGCTCATGGCGGTGGTATCCGCCTGTACCGTGAGGGTACATTCCGCGGAGGGGATGGGAATCTCGAAGACGGAGTTCCCTTCCGTGTTGACGGGGAGGTACTTCACGCCGTCTACGAGCATATAGTCATAATTCGGGCTGCTCCAGCGCAGCACGGCCGTGTACCCGTCCTGCGTGGGGCGCAGCTCCACAGGGGATTCCACGGTGGTCTTTCCGGAGCCGCCTGTTAAAACAATATTGACCCAAAGACTTGTTTCTTCGGGTTCGGTCACCTTCGCGGAGCAGGCCGCGAGGAGGATCAGCAATAGGAAGCCCGCGATGAGGCGGAATGTTTT
This sequence comes from Flexilinea sp., assembly GCA_963643375.1. Classification (GTDB taxonomy): domain Bacteria; phylum Chloroflexota; class Anaerolineae; order Anaerolineales; family Anaerolineaceae; genus Flexilinea. The sequence goes on from CAVIKW010000124.1 coordinate 1,530, forward strand.
CTTCAGCATGGCGTTTTCCGGACAGTCGAAAGGGTGAAGTCCGGTCCGTAGACTTCACCCTTCGAATGGTTTTATTTACTCAGCAATCACGGGATCGGATACGCTCACGACGTGATCGTACCAAACGCCCTTCGTGCCGATCACGGCCAGGTCGAAATCAACATCAATGCCCGGGACCGGGATGTCGTAGCCGTAGACTTCTTCGCTCAGACCGTCGGAATAGGTCACCGTGTCAACAGTCGGCTGCAGCAGCTCGTCCGCGGAGGCGTTCTTCGCGTCATCGGCTTTGCCGAGGTAGAGATTGACAATGGATTTGGAGACGAGGGAGACGTGCAGCGTCATGGCGCCGTCGGCAACGGTCAACGTGCCTTTGCCGTCAACGGCTTCGTTCGCGCGGAACATGGAGCTGTCGGTGTTGAAATTGACGGTGTAAACGCCATCCGCGAGGGAAGCGGCGTTGAGGGAGGCAATGGCTTCGCCGGTGTGGGCAACATACAGCTGCTGGACAGCCTCAATGGAGCCGAGGCCCGCGACCTGACAGTCAACGGTGCTGAAGTAACCGGAGGCATTGAACATGCTCAGCCAGGAATCCTCATCCTCACCCGCCATGTCGTTATTGGCATGGTCGCCGGCGACAACCATCAGAGGACGGAGCACGACGTTGGTATATCCGCCTTCGTGAACGGATTCGATGACATTCTCGACGGCGGTGAATTCGGGTTCGCCCTCAACCGTGCCGATGAAAGCGTTGGCGTAGCCGAGATTATCCATCATGGTCTGCATCTGGCTGTAAGTGACCTTGGCGGCGTGCGCGGTGCCGTGGCCCATGAAGACGAACGCGGTACCCGCGGCGGCAGCTTCATCCATGGAGGCAAAGCCGGCGGTTTCCAAAGCGGCGGAGACAATAGCTTCCGCGACAGCCTGCTTATCCGCGTTGATCACGGACGCGTCCGAACCGACGGGACCGAGCAGCGGTTCAGCGATGGTCAGGGTTTCGAACTTATCGGCGTAAGCGGCAGCCGCTTCAGCGAGTTCGTCATACTCGGCGCCGTGCATGAGGTGGGTCGGCTGGATGACGAGATTCTTGACACCGTTCGCAACCGCGCGGTCGAGGGCCTGATCCATATTGTCAATGAATTCGCCATCGCGGGCCTGAACATGGTTGATGATAATCTGCGCGGTGAAAGCGCGGCGGACGGACCAGTCCGGGTACGCGGCCTGCAGCGCCTTTTCAATACCGCCGATGTCATTCGTACGGCTGTCATTGAAGGAAGTACCGAAACTGACGACAAGAAGTTCATTCTCACCGATGCCGTCCTCATTGAGCGGATCGTCAAGCGAGGCGTCGCCGGTATCGCGTCCGAAATAATCCGGATCGGCGTTTTCGCCTTCGACCATTTCCTGCTGTTCCGGGGTCAGCGCGTCCCAAGCAGCCTTGGCGGCGGCGCACTGCGCGTCGGTATCGGCGGTCCGGGTCTGGACATAAATCGCGTCAATCAAAGCGGCGGCTTCGTCGGCAGCTTCATCAGCGAAAACGCCGGCAGCCATTGACAGGCTCAGCATGAGCGCGAACAGAATTACAAACAATTTCTTCATAATGGTTCCTTTCTGTCTGCTTTCACGAGATGATTGAATCAAATAAAAAAGGGGAGCACCTCCGCAAATGGAGGCATCCCCGTGAAAGCGTGAAAGGAGCCAAGCATTTGAGAGAAGCGGGATCTGTGGACCGCAGATCCATGTTTCCGCATACAGGCAGGTCTCCTGACTTCCTTCAGCGCCGAATTTCTCTTCCCGGTTTCCCAGTGATCATGAAAACGGCTCAGGTACACAGTGACGGCATCGCTCCGGATTTTCACCGGATTCCCTTTTCACACACCATACGGCGTGCACCTGTATGTTACAAACACTGTTTATTCAATTCTGCCCCCATTATACCATTCTCCGCGAAGGGCCGTCAGAGCCAATTAAAATCATGACAACGGTCGATATTTGTCCATACATCAGCGTTGATTCTTGACATCTATGCGTTTTTCTGCTACATTTAACTACACAATGCATCATTGCGAAAGGAGCATAAGCCTATGTATCAGTTTACTTACAGCATCCCGACGAAGATCAATTTCGGTCCGGACAAGATCCAGACGGTCGGGGAAGAACTTTCAGCCTTTGGGAAGAAGGTGCTTATTGTATATGGCGGCGGTTCCATCAAGCGCACCGGTCTGTATGACAAGGTGATCGACTCGCTCAAAAAAGCGGGGCTGACCTGGTTCGAGCTTCCGGGCGTGGATCCGAATCCGAAGGTGACCAGCGTCAACGCCGGCGCCAAGATCTGCAAAGACGAAGGAATTGATGTCCTGCTCGCTATCGGCGGCGGTTCCGTCATCGACTGTACGAAGGGTATCGCGGCGGGCGCCTTCTATGACGGCGACGCTTGGGATTTCTGCATCGGTAAAGCGGTCATCGGCAAATGCCTCCCGATCGTGACCATCCTCACCCTCGCGGCGACCGGTTCCGAAATGGACGCTGTCGGCGTGATTTCCAACGCGGAAACCGAACAGAAGCTGGTCATCGGCAGCCCGGCCCTCCGCCCTGCGGTTTCGTTCCTTGACCCGACGCTGACCTATTCCGTAAGCGCGTATCAGACCGCCTGCGGCAGCGCGGACATTCTCTCCCATATTATGGAAGACTACTTCGTCAACGAAGAGGGCAGCATGTATATGCTCGACCGCTTCAAGGAAGGCATGATGAAGACCGTCATCAAGTACGCGCCGATCGCCATTGCCCACCCCGATAATTACGAAGCGCGCGCGAACCTGATGTGGACCAGCTCCTGGGCCATCAACGGCTTCTCCGGCGGCCTGACCAACTGCGAATGGACGAACCACATGATCGAGCATGAGATCTCCGCGATCTATGACATCACCCACGGTCTCGGCCTCGCGATTGTCACCCCGCGCTGGATGAAGTATGTCCTGGATGAGACGACCGCGCCGAAGATGCGCGAATTCGCCGTCAATGTCTTCGGTGTCGACCCGACCCTCTCCGCGATGGACGCGGCGAAGGAAGGCATTGCCTGCTTGGAAGACTTCTTCTTCAACAAGCTCGGCCTGAAATCCACGCTCGGCGAAATCGGCATCGACGACAAGAACATCGATGTCATGGCGAAGAAGGCCTGCAACGGCAAGGCGACCCTGAACGGCTGGAAGGTCCTCACCCCGGCCCAGATCGCCGAAATCCTCCGCGCCTGTCTCTAAACTTATTCTCAAATAACGCTGTTCACCCCGCCGATACCGCTCACCCGGCATCGGCGGTTTTTTGTTTATAGTGAAGCATCTTTTTCGAATCTTGAATACGTCTCGCGGCGACAATAGTAACGCGATTTCCGTGATTTTCATCAGCATCCTTGCCAAAATTCTTGAACCGATTAGAATTCATAATCTCAAATGAGAATTTGGAAGGAGGTACTTATGAAGAAATCCATGATTTTAGTTTTCGCGATCGTGTCCGCGGCTCTTTCCGTCTTGAGCGCATCCGCCGCGCCGCTGAACCGTTATTACGATCAAAGCGGCAATAAAAATTGGTGCAATGTCGACAGCGACGGCTGTTGGGTCACCGATGAGAACGGTGAACATGAGTACATCATGTTCTGGTCCGAAGCTTCCCGGACGAAGTGCATGGGCGAGGGATCCAACGCACCGATCGGGGTTTATCCCGGTTCCTCCGAAATGGCTCTGGAAGCGCCCAAGCCGCAGAAACATATGTCCGCCGCGGAAGGAAGAAAGGCTTACTGCCTGAGCCTAAGTTATGAATACTATCATTGTGAATGGGACACCTCCCTCATCACCATTGACAAATGCGTCTGCCGCTGCGAAGCCCCCGAGGATGTAATCAACACGTGCAATAACAAGCAACGGGAGCATTACACGGACAAAGACGGAAGGACATTTGATATTATTTACAGCTGGAATTCCTACGGCTGCACATGCACATCGACTGCGGAATATACGGATGGGAAAATCGACTGAATGTGATCCCGTCACGATTCCATCGGGAGAGAGGAGATTCCTCTCTCTTTTTTTACGAATTTTTCCTATCGTCCGGCGGAAGCGGCGGGAGGAATTTGTCAGAATTATGCGAAATCCCCC
>CAVIKW010000125.1:0-5661 GCA_963643375.1 Flexilinea sp.
ACCTCATCCACCGCGGAGCGGTCCCCCTTCCCCTCATAGGGGAAGGCTTAAGCGCGATTGAAGTTGGGGCGAGACTTTGGATGTCGGGTGCGTAACTCCTAACTCCTCACTCCTAACTCCTAACTTTTTAATACGGAGACTTATCCATGGCAGAGACGCTTTTGATTAAACTCGCGGCTGTTTTCGCGGTCATTGTTGTGTTTTTGCTTTTCCATAAACCGCTGAACCTTGCCTGTCTCGGCGGTTTGGTTGTGTTCGCGCTGCTTTTCAAGGTGCCTGCCGCGGAGTGCTTCCGCCTGGCGTGGAAGGCGCTGAGTACGTGGAGCTCGCTGTCGGTTGTTGTCTCGCTGTTTCTGATCCTGTTTTTACAGCAGATCATGAGCCGCCGGCACTTGATTGAACAGGCGCAGGAGGACCTCAACAACCTGTTCCATAACCGCCGCGTGACCGTGATCGGGGCGCCGATGTTCATCGGATTGCTGCCGTCGGCAGGGGCGTTGATTTTGGCGGGCGACATTGTCAAGCGGAACACGGACGGCTACCTCGACGCGGAGGACCAGGCGTACATCACGACGTGGATCCGCCATGTGCCGGAGAGTATCATGCCGACGTATCCCTGCGTGCTGCTGCTGGCGGAGATCGCGGGCGTGCCGTTGGGGACGTTTCTGCCGTTCATGCTGATTCCGTCCGTCGTGCTCGTCCTGCTCGGGTATTTCCCCTTCCTGCGGAAGATCCCCCGCGAACCGGTCTCAACGGCGAATGTCTCCCGCGGTGAAGCCGCGCTGGGGTTGATTAAGCATCTGTGGCCGCTGCTGCTGACGATCGGGTTGATCATTGCTTTCAATATGGACACCGCGCTGTCGCTGCTGATTTCCATCCTGATCGGACTCGCCGTCTACCGCTTCTCGTGGACGGAGATCAAGGACATCGCGAGGCAGTCCCTGGATGTCAAGCTGATGTTGAACACGTATCTCGTGCTGGTGCTGAAGGAATTCATCGCCTACTCCGGTGTCCTGCAGGTGCTGCCGGATGTCCTCTCGAACCTGCCGATACCGACGTATCTGGTTTTCACGCTGATGTTCATGATCGGGTCGTTTATCAGCGGCTCGACGGGGATGGTGGCAATGGGGGCGCCGCTGGCGTTCGCGGCGCTGCAGGGGACGGCCGCGCTGCCGTTGATGATCTTGCTGAACTGCGTCAACCATGCCGTGACCCAGCTCGCGCCGACGCATATCTGCATCGTCATCGCGGCGGATTATTTCAAGGTGGAGCTGTGGGCGGTGATCAAGAAGTCAATCCCGCGGGCGGTGGTGTTCGTGCTGTTCGCGATTGGGTATTATCAGGTGCTGAGCGGATTGGTGTGAAGAAGAGAGACCAGAGACCGGATAACATTATTGGAGCGAGTATTCCAACATCGATTGCGTTTTAAGTTTAAGTGCAATCGATATTCGAAGACCCGCTCCAATTTCGTTATCTGGTCTCCGGTCTCTTCTTCCCGGGCTCTTATCTCTGCTGCTTACTGAAGAACTTCATCAATTCCTCCTCATTCCTCAGCACTGCCTCCACCGACTGCTTCAGCATGAGATTGTCTTCGCCGTTCATGGCAGTGCGGGCGTCGGTTTTGTAGGCGGCGCAGCGCTTGCCGTGGGCGTAGGCGTATCCCATCGCGAACGACGCGCCTTCATCGGGGACGCGGCCGTCCATCAGGAAGAGGAAGAGGTCGCACTCCTGCAGATGGCGGAGGTCGGCTTTGAACACGTACTCGTATTTGCTCATGCCGTTCACTGTCTCCGGCATCTCGGCAATGACGCCGCCGTCCCGCTGGGGGAGGTAGGTCTCATGCCCGCATTCACGGATGATGCCGTCGATCCGTTCGTTGAAGCGCTTTTCGCCGTCATTGAAGAGCGGCCCCGCGATATATACTTTCATCTGTATCCTCCTAAAAATTCGTCAAAAAATCGTCTTTTTTGCTCGGCACGATGACCTCATCGCGGTTTTCGCCGAGCAGGTCCTTCCAAAATTCGTTGTCATACAGCCGTGAGCGGATCGGCAGCGGCATGGGAACGCCGTAGCCGAGGAGCAGGACTTCCTGCTTCTGCTGCAGGCGGGCAAGCATGCCGCGGAGGGCGTCCCGCCCGGAGAGGCCGGAGAGGACGGCCTTGATGTCATCCTCATCGCCGAGCCAGCCGGAGACGCGGGTGCCGAGCTGCGACATGATCTCGTCGTCGATCTGCGAAGGGCGCTGGTCGATCACGAGCAGGGTGACGGAGTACTTCCGCATCTCCCGCGCGATGACGGAGAACGACGTCTGCGAAGCCATCTCGCGGCTCAGCAGCTTATGCGCTTCCTCAATGGCGACCACCAGCGGGATCGGCTCCGGATTCTTTGTTTTGTCGGCCAAGTGCGCTTCCGACTTCTTGATCCAGGCTTCGCGCACCTTCCGCGTCAGGATGTTCGCGACGAAGAGATAGTCGAGGTCGCTTTGGTACTTATCGAAGGAGACGATGACGGAAATGCCGTTCTCGAGCGCGTTCACGATGGCATTGACCGCGGAGTCGGAACTCTCGGTTTGGAGGTATTTCTTATCGTAGAGCCGGCGCAGCTTATTCTGCAGGGCAGTCGCGGCAGACTCGTTGACGCCGTTGGTCTGTGCCCAGTTCTCAACCGTGTCGCTGCCGCTCGGGCCGAGCTCCATGAATTGATGGAACCAATCCCTGCCGAACGACTTGATCAGCACGGAGAGCGTCGTGGCGGTGGTGTCGCGCAGGTTCAGGGTTTGGGACAGCATCAGAATGTCTTCCGTGGTGACATCTTTGTGACCGATGACGAGGTCGAAGTCCGAACGTTTGCCGTTGATGGAGCCGCCGGTGCCGAGGGTGCATACCTTGACGCGGCCGGGCATCTTGTTCTTCAGCCCGGGTACCTCGGTGTTGTTCTTGCCTTCGGATTTGGCGCCGTAGGCGTATTCGTTATGCATGTCGAAAACCAGCGTGGAGGCGATGCCTTTCTGAATCAGCCCGGCGAGGATCATGCGCGTGAGGAAGGACTTGCCGGTGCCGGTGGAGCCGAAGATGCCGGAGGAGCGCTGCACCAGCTTCTCAAGGTTCAGCGCGACCGGGTGCCCCTGTTCGCGGGTGGTGCCGATTGCCATGTTCTCTTTCTTGTCAATCTTGCCGAAGACAGACGCGACATCGGCGGCATCACCGAGGCGCACCGGGGAGAAGTGCGGCGGAACCATTTTTACCGGGATCGGATTGCTGTCCTCGCCGCCCGTGAGGCCGCGGTAATCCTCGTCCGCGGGATCCTTGCCGACGTCCTGCATCATGGCGGGGAGGATGTCCATCTCGGTATAGAGAACGCGGTCGGCGAACTGCTTGCGGATGGCGTCCGGGACGCGGTCCAGGGCGCGGCGGTCCTGAAAACGCGGGTCCGCGGCGCGGAGCTTCAGGTCGGTGACAAGGCCGTAGAAACGGCGGGTGCCGTTCTCCGCCACGACGAAGCTGCCTTCCTGAACGAACTCCGGGGAGACGGTCAGCCGGGCGGTGAAGCCTTCCTTCAAACCGCCTTCGGTGATGTAGCCGATGTTCATGCTTTCACTCATGGCGGCCTCCTATTCGAAAATGTCCGCGTCGCCGACAGCGCCGAGAACGGAGACGAGGCCCGCGGGGTCGCCCTGCATCAGGTCCATGACCTCGGTCAAGGCGCGCTCCGCCCAGTCATTCTCGCCGATCTGAACGTGGGCCTTGGCCGCGTCGCGAATGTGCGCCGCCAGCAGCTCCCCTGCGGGAACGTTGGTCACGGCCATCAGCAGGCGCAGGTAGCCGAGCTTGCGGGTGAAATGGCAGAGCTCGTTGACACCGCAGGGATAGATTTCGGTCAACGTGACCGGCGGGCGCGGCGGCAGCAGATGCAGCAGACGGTCGCCCTCCGTGTAGCCGAGAAAGGCGGCGCGGACGACGATCGGGACGTTGCGGTTCTCCTGCGCGTCGAGGACGACCTCGTCCGACAGTCCGGCGTTCCCGGCAATGGAGCGGAGGAAGCCGTCTTCCTCGAGGGTGATGTCCGTCACCACGGCATAAATCTCAATGTCATCCGTCTTCAGCGGGATGCGCAGCATCGACCCGAACGCGGGGATGCTGTTCGGCTTGGATAGGGTGCTGATGACGCATTCCCGGCTGTTCGCGCTGAGCATGCGTCCGATAAACTCAATTTTCTCCGTCATAATTCTCTTCTCCGTGTCTATCTCGGGCGGGCCAGATCCTTGGCGATCTGCTTATTCGATTTCTCACCGACGGCCGCGCCGCTCTTCGCGAGCTCGGCCAACAGCATGTTTTTGATCAAGTCTTTCTCTTTGACCGTCACCACGGCGCATTCGTGCGCGCGGTGCAATATATAAGGATAAGGATGCCCGCCGAGGAGCCGGCACTGCCGCAGCAGCGCTCCGTGAAGGAGGTCAAGGTCCTCGGGCTCGCGGGTCAGGCGGTTCTGAATCTCGACGCGGCAGATGTACGGCTTCGCCGCGGTGCCGACATTCAGGTAGAAGAAGCAGAGACGCAGCTCCTCCGGCAGCTCCTTGTTCAGGCGCGAATTCATGCCGAAGACCGCGGAGCGTTCGCCGGGTGCGAGGAGCTTCACGAAAACCGGGCTGTCGGCCGCGCCGGGTTTGCCCTCCGCGTCGGGATTGCCGGACACCAGCTTCAGCATCCGCAGCACCAGGTCCGAACGCGGGCGGTCAATGTAGCCCACCGCGGGGATGTCCGCGTCGGCTAAGAGCTTCAGCGCGGCGAGGTAGTCCCGCTTCGCGGTCTGCGCCGCCTTGGACTCCACGAGCGTATCCGTGAAGAGCTCCAGCGGCCCATCCGTCAGGGCAATGGTGCGGCGGTCGAATCCCGCCTCCGCCCCGCGTTCGGCGAGGAAGCGCTTCTCAAAGGCATCGCGCATGACGGCAATGTCATCCTCGGACGGCAGGTCGTCCATCGGCAGCAGTTCGGTGCGGGTGTGAATGGCGGGCGCGGTGCCGCTCTCGGGTTCGAATTCGATCACCGCGGCGTTGATGAGGCCGAAGCCGATCTCGTCGTGGCGGTTCGGGGAGACCTGCGAGCCGTCGCACGCCAGCAGACGGAGTTTGACATCCGTTTCCGGCGGACAGGGATGCACGGCGTCAATCGGCTCGTCCAACGGCAGCGCGCAGCGGGCGTCCCGGCTGCACAACGCGGCGTCGACCCGTTCGCGCAGGTCGGGGGAGGCGGCTTCCGTACGCAGACGGTCGTAATACTCCCGCGCCTGTTCGGCGTTCTCCGCCTGCCGACGGACCAATACGGCCCCGGCTTTCTTCACTTGATTTCGCAGCTGTTCATAATCGACCGGCATAGGCAGTTCTCCTTTCTGATTCTCATTGTAATGGAGAATTGAGGATTTTGCAACGTAATAGAATAAAAATTCGGAAATAATGATTGAAGAAAGACAGAGTGGAGAGTGAAGAGTGGGGAGAAGAGACCAGAGACCAGAGACCAGATAACGTCGTTGCAGCGAATCTTCAAATATCGAGCGGGTGCATCAAGTAATCGATGCTTGACATTTGAAGATATGCTCCAATTATGTTATCCGGTCTCTGGTCTCTGGTCTCTTATTCCCGGTCTCCGGTCTCTTGTATCAACTTTT
>CAVIKW010000126.1:0-3046 GCA_963643375.1 Flexilinea sp.
TCCATGTGGGATCAATCAGCTTGCCGGCTTTGAAATCTCAACCCACATGAAAGAAAGGAACGACATATGTTCCCTAAGATTGTAACAGATGTTGAAAACATCCCGGCGGAGATGAAAGCTCTTCGTCATTGGATCAATTGGCGCTGGGAATTTGTCCGCGACAAGAACGGCGAATACAAGCTCACGAAGGTACCTTATATTCCGGCGTCACTCTCCGGCGATCGACCGGCCGGCGCCTCCTCCTCCAACCCGGAGACATGGGACACCTTCGAGACCGCCGTCAAGAACATCAGCGACCGGACGGGGATCGGCTTCGAGATCGGGAGCAAGAAGGCCGGCAATCACTCCGGCCTGGCCTGTATCGACCTGGACGAAGACGTCTTCAACGAAGACGGAACGCTCACCCAAAAGGCGAAAGAGATCCTCGAACCATTCGCGGACACCTATATAGAGCGCTCACAGCGTCATGGCCTCCACGTCTGGTTTAAGGCGGACCTCGCGGAGGAACGGCCAAAGAAGAAGAACGGGATCGAGCTCTATTCAAATGTGCGCTACATCACCATGACCGGCAACCCGATCAGCGCGAACCCGATCCGCGACAAGCAGGACGAAGCGCTCCGGCTCCTCCGCGAACGCATGGACTACAGCCCCGCGCCGTCTTTCTCAATTGTGGGAACATCACCCGCGAACGAAGCGCCGGCCGTCACTCTCCCCTATCAGGAAGTCTTCGACAAGTGCGCGACCTCGAAGGACGGGATCACATTCCTATCGCTTTTCTATTTCAGCGAAGGCCGGCGGACCCGCGACGCCCTGATCGATTATCAGGGATTCACCGACGAAGACGAAGCAGGCCGGGCAATGGAAGACGCGCTCGACCATTTCACGAAGTCGGAATACGGAGGCTTTGACTTCTCGAAGATGGATTACGCCCTTTGTCGTATCGTGGACAAGTACAACGGGCATGACCTGGATCAAGTCGATAGCTTCCTCCGGAGCTCCAACCTCATCCGCCCTAAGTGGGACGAAAAGAGAGGCGCGAAGACTTACGGAGAGATCACCCTCGACGCCGTCGCGCGGAACCGCGACAACGATAATTACATCTACACCCCGCCGGAATATGACCGCCCGGAGATCGTAGAGGAGGCACCACAGAAAAGCGAAGCGCCGGCCCGCGAACCGGTGGAGAAGTACTCCGCCCTGGCAATGAAGGATAGCTACCTCGACGCGCTGGAATTCGCTCCGCCTCGGATTCGCACCGGCTTCCCCTATCTCGATCAGCTTTTAGACGGCGGATTATACGCTTCGCTGATTACGATCGGCGCGGAGACCGGCCTCGGGAAAACGACCTTCGTCCTTCAAATGATGAATTCAATCGCCCGCCGGGGAGACGACGCTCTTATTATCTCTCTCGAAATGAGTAAACACGAACTGATCAGCCGGTCCATTTCCGCGCTCACGTATAAGCTCGACAAAGAGAACGCCGTCACCGTTCCGGAGATCATGAAGTCCATGCAGGAGGAAAGCCGGCTCCGCCCGCGTCAGCGTGAAATCTTGGAGAAGGCGAAGGAACAATTCTTCAAAGAGCAGGCTCCGAACCTCTACATCCGCGAAGCAATGGGAGACATGAGCACCGACAAGATTCGCGACATCCTGGAAGACCATGTTCAGCAAAAGCTCGCCTCTCCCGTGGTGATGGTGGATTATCTCCAACTGCTCCAACCGCCGGCAACCATTCACCACAGCATGACGGACAAGCAAGTGATCGACCGGAACATTATGTCACTCAAGCAGATCAGCCGGGATTACAATACGCCGGTGATTGTAATCAGCGCTCTGAACCGAATGACATACACCACACAGCAGACGAACAACGACGGCCCGAAGTCGAAGCGCGTCAAGCTCGAAAGCTTCAAAGAGTCCGGCGCGATTGAATACTCCTCGGACATCGTGATCGGATTGAATAAGACCGACTTCGACGAAGCGACGAAGACCGCGCAGATGGAGCTCGAAATCCTGAAGAACCGAAACGGCGGTAAGGGTATTCAGTGCTTCGATTATTTCTACTGCTTCAACACATTCAGCGACACAAACCTCCGGCGCCCGACCGGTAAGGCAATCTAAGAAAAAGCTCCTCCCTTTTCGGGGGGAGCTCCTTTTTTAATACCCTGCAAAAACTCCACCGTCCTTTTTAATAGGTCTTCAAAAGTCCGCGCGTTCGACATATAAAATAGGCGGTATTTACTCGGAACATTAAAGAAAACCTGTCCCGAATTTAGTCGACTTTTGACAATTTCAGTAGGGGAGTTTTGTCTATTTTGCGCCCTGTTTTCAGATAAAAATCTGCACGATTTACGCCTAAATTTATCCCAAAATTGACCGTATATTTTGAAATTTTTTGGCATGCTCTTTTGTGTCATTGATGTATTTCAGACGGCCCCGGAGCCCATGACACAATTATAGGAATATGTCATATGCAAACCGCCTATTACATAGGGCATAATGCCGGGCGCGTGTCTATGGAATATATCACGTATGGCATGGACGGCGTAGTCATTCGCACCGGTGGAGGTAGTAGTCGCGCCGTCATGCCTGACCCGCGAACCCCTCCGCCTCGCAGGAAATACGCCGGCCCGCCTGGACCCGCGAACAAAACGCAACAGGAAGCAGTACAACGCATTTTCATAGAACGCTTTTTGTAGAACATGGACCGTAACCGCCCTGGCCGTATCAGTAGAACGCACCAGAACGCGCGCTACGGCCTTTTACGCTGTCACCCTGATAAATGCACCCTCACGCCCCGGAAGGCCGTCAGCGCGATTGTACGGCGTTTGCACAGGCACCGTCGATTATTTCAGGTAGAGCGCGATCAGGATAACGAAGCCGGCAACCAGGAGGAGCAGGCTCCGGAGGACAAGCGACCACAAAAAGCAATTGACCGCGACCAGGCCAATGACGGCCGGGATTACTGTTGATCGTTTTTCATCTTCATTGTGATTTTTCATAGTCATATTTTACCAAATTGACCGGTCAATTCTCTTTACAAATC
>CAVIKW010000126.1:3056-5603 GCA_963643375.1 Flexilinea sp.
CCTTACTATAATATATAATTATGGAATAACAGGAGGTAAAAACCATGGAGCTGATCACAAAAGAAGTAAGCGAAGAAATCATCCGCCGGCAAAAGGAAATAGGGAAGGCCTTCGACCAGGCCTCCGCGAACACTGCCTTCGACATCAGCATGAAAGCGAAGAACACGAAACTCCGGTATGAGAAAGAGCTCCGGAATTTTGCCTTCTTCCTGGACGATTGCGGATTCCATAATCAGGGCATGACCTCCCCGGCGGAATGGAGATACATTACCTTCGGGATCGTGGACGGATATAAACGCTTCCTCTTGCAGAAGGGTTACTCTATTTCCTCCGTCAATCAAACGCTCTACATCATCCGGCGGTATTGCAAGGAGGCGACGAAGGCCGGCTTCATTCCGGTGGAGGAGATGGGAAAGATTCAGCTTATCGAAGGCGTGAAAGCGTCGGAGGCTCCGCACATCGACGAAGACCGCGACATAACCCGACTGTCCACAAAGAAGAAGACCGCGAAGGAGATCACGCCGGACCAGGTGGACGCGCTCAAGCACCAACAGCCGGACACGCTCCGCGGAAAGCGCGACGCCCTTCTCTTCGCGATCCTCCTCGACATGGGTCTCCGCGAAAGTGAGGTGATTACATTGACATGGAATTCCATCAACCCGGAGACGCGCGTCATGACCTGGCACCGAAAGAAGACGAATAACGACGGCGTCGAGCTTGTCAGCCGGGACATCCTGGAAGCGCTGGAGGACTACTCCAAAGCTATGCAGGAGCGCGGAGAAGAGCTCTCCGGCGGATTATGGGCGAAGATCAATAAAGGCGACGTCATCGCCGGGAGAGGCCTCACAACGGACGCCGTGAAGCTGATCGTGAGGAACGCCGGGGACCGCGTCGGTATTGATCACCTTTCCCCTCATGACCTCCGGCATTCAATGGCAACCCGGGCATACCTTGCAGACATTCCCGTTATCTCAATTCAGCGACGCCTCGGACATTCGACGGCCTCGACAACGGAGAGATACATTGACACCGAAAAGCTCAAGCGCTACACCGACTTCGACAAAGACTTTTAGGGAGAACCACAATGAATATTAGAGCAAACGAATTACTTTACCTTCTCAGAGGTTACGACCTCGAACCCGGAAAGGCCTCCGCCCTTCGTGAGATCATGGAGGCGAAGGCGAAAAATTTCCATGGCTACCGGGAGGACGCGAAGCAGACCTCCGCATTGACCGGCCCTCTACCTCCGGGCGACCCTTTGTTCCGGCTCTATCACTCGAACGACGAACGAAATAAGAAAGAGCTCCGGGAAGCTATCGTAAACTATGTTTCTTATGGACATGGGAAAATGTTCGACGCGATACTGGAGGCGTACAAAAATTCCGACACGCCTCTGCATGAGATAGCTCAACTGTTCTCCGACGTCTTCTTCCGAATTAATTTTCCCCGCGTAGAAGATTCAGAGGATTTATTATCCTTCCCCGACTGCAACACGCCGGAGGAAATCTTCGACCAGGTGAAGCAGGCGATCCTCGGCGAAATGGAGATTACGGCGCCGGCCCCCCTGGAGAATTTCAACACGAACATACCTGATTTTTGGACCGGCCTCGCAGACAAAGGCGCGAACGAAATCTTCGACATCCCGTTAGAAGCCGGGGAGCTCCGGGAGATCAAGCTCGAAGGCTCACACGAAAAGCCCATGAGAAGAAACGTTCAATTCCTGGAGGAGACTTACGACGAAGGCCTGAAGGATATTCTCAAATACGGAGACTTTCACCGGGATGTTGCCTTCGCGCTCTGTACCTTATGGGATTCCGGCAACTATCAATTTACCTGCCAAACGGTTTTTACAGTGCTGGCCGGAAATCCGAAATACAGAGACACCAAAGCAAATAAGACCATGCTCGAGAATATCAAAAGAACGATCAACGACCTAACGCGCCGGGTCCGGATCAACTACACTCAAGAGGCAATCTCATACCCCGGCGGATTCATTTATCATCCGGGAGCAGTCTATGAGTACGAAGGCCCGCTCTTTTGGATTCGAATTGACCGCATGAAAATCAACGGGCAAATCGTTCAGGAAGGCATGAGGTTTGTCGCGGAGCCGATCCTCTTCGAACTTGCAAGGAAGAAGGCACAAATCTACCGTGTTCCCCTCGAAGCTATGCAGACCCCGGGAAACACGACGGCGAAATCTATCAGCCGGAACGAATACCTCACGCGACGCTTCGTACAGATGGACCGCTCGAAAAAGAAGAACGCGAAGAACATTCCCCTCCCGAACCGGACAATCAGATGGGACACGCTCCTCGAAAAGAGAGGCCTCAAAAAAGCTAAACCTTCTCTGAAAGAAAAAGAGAAGCAGGCCGTGATCGAAGTGCTGGAAAGCTGGAAGCAAAAAAATATAATGCTCCTCGATTATGCCGTCACCGACGAAGCGATTTATATCGCGAAGGAAGAACCACACTTGAAAGAAATCGATAAGATCAAAGCGCAAATATCGAAAAATTAAGGGGGAATATTTTTCCGTCAAGGGGGGAGATT
>CAVIKW010000127.1:0-5543 GCA_963643375.1 Flexilinea sp.
GATCTCGGTAATGTTATCCAACATGCGGACTTGGTCGTCCGTCATTTGCCAACGCGGGGTTTGGGCGTTCTCGATGGCTTGGTCGAGGGATTTCACGCCGGGGATGGGGATGATCCCTTTGCGGCAGATCCAGTTCAACGCCACTTGGGCGCAGTTCTTGCCGTCGTTCTCCAGGCCGATGTGGTTCATCGTGCGCAGGAGAAGGTCCAGACGCGGGGAACTGTAGCGCAGCATGAATTGACGCCGGCTTCCCGCGGCGGGAGCGTCTCCGTCGTATTTGCCGGTGAGAAGCCCCATCGCCAGCGGCTGCTGGGCGATGACGCTGATCTTCAACTCCCGGCACAACTCGAGGATGCCGTTCGTCTCAATGTCCCGATGGAGCAGGTTATACGGCGTCTCAAGGCAGTCCACCGCGTAGCCGAAACGGCTCAGCGCTTCGGTGAAGGTGTCAATCTGCCGGGCGTCGTACCCGGAAAGGCCGACGCGGTCCACCAGCCCGAGGTCCATGGCCTCCGCGGCGCATTCGGCCAACCGGTTGAGCGTCATGCGTCCCGCCGGGGGGCAGATCTGCAGGAGCTTCAGGCGGTTCACGTTCAGGCGCAGCATGGAGTTCTTGAGCGACTTCATGAAGTCCTTCCGCCGTAAATGCCAGAAGCGCGGGACGTACTTCGTCGAGATGAAAAGCGGGACGCGGGTCTCCGCGGCGAACTTGCCGAGGAGCTTCTCCGCCTCGCCCTCCGCGAAGGAGGGACTGGTCGAGAAGAAAACCACGCCGTCATTCAGGAAGCGCAGGAAGGCCTCCCGCAGGTCCTTTTCGCCGTAATCCTGTCCGTAATCCCAGACGAGGCGGTCGCCCCAGGCCCAGGTACCGACGCCGAAGGTCAGTTCCCGGTCGAGCATTTCTCCGCCCGTTTTTCGCGGATCAGCTTCCGGCATTGGAAGCACATCTTCGTGAAGCCGACGAGCTGCTCGAAGGGCTTGATCTTGGATTTCTCATCGCCGTAGATGGTCGGGATCGGGACCCATTCGATGGTGTACCCTTCGGCAATGGCGATGGCGATCATCTCCACCTCGAAGTGGTAGCCGCTCTGTTTGGAGGTGAGCATCTGCTGCATCATGCCGCGGTCCAGCAGGCGGTAGCCCGACTGGTTGTCCTTGATGTCCTGCCCGACGCAGGCGGAGAGCAATGCCTTGCCGAGCTTGTTCGGGATGCGGCGGCGCAGCGGCATTTTGGAATAATCACGCGCGCCGATGATGAGCGGCGCTTTGGTCTCCTCGTATTTCTTGACGAAGTCCGGGATGCAGGCCGGGTCGTGCTGTCCGTCGCTGTCGAGCATGATGACGGCGTCGTAACCGTTCTCCAAGGCCCAGGTGTAACCGTCCTTGAGGGACTGGCCCTTGCCGCAGTTGTAACCGCGGGAGAGCACATTCACGCCGGTGCCGCGGGCGATCTCCGCGGTCTTGTCGGCGGAGCCGTCATCCACCACGAGGATATCGCTGATGTACTTCTTGACCTCGGTCAGGACCTTTTCCAGATGTTTCTCCTCATTGTACGCGGGGAGCAGCGCGAGAATCTTCACGCTTTCGTTTTCCATTGTTTTCCTCCTTCGGCGCGGAGCCGAATTAAAGCCTACTGCTGCGACGGCTCCGTGAGCTGTTCTTCCTCATCCCCGAAGCGCATCCGCAGATAAGACTCGTAGCGTTCTTTTGAGACGGTGCCCGCCTCGACCGCGGCCTTGACCGCGCAGCCGACTTCGCTCTCGTCGTGCGTGCAGTCGGAATAATAGCAGTGCTTGACCAAGTCCCGCAGTTCGGGGAAGTAGCCGTCGAGCTCCTCGGGCTGAATGTCCCAGAGGGCGAGCGTCTTCAGACCGGGGAGATCCGCCACGAATCCGCCGTCTTTCATCGGGAACATCTCGCGGACGACCGTCGTGTGGCGGCCCTTCTCGTTGTAGTCGGAGATCTCATTCGTGCGCAGGTCCAGGCTCGGGTCGATGTGATTGATGATGGTGGACTTGCCCACGCCGGACGGCCCGACCAGGCCGGAAATCTTTCCCCGCAGCAGCTCGCGAATCTCCTCGATGCCCTGCCCCGTTTCGGCGGAGACATACACCACACGGTAGCCCAGCGGTTCATAATCGCGGAAGATATCCCGCGCGGCATCCTCGCCGAGGAGGTCGATTTTGTTCACGACGATAATCGGCTTGATGTTCTGCTTCTCGCAGACCACGAGGAAGCGGTCCAGCATCCGCGTCCGCGGTTCGGGACGGGTGCAGGCGAAGACCAGCAGAATTTGATCCATGTTGGCGATGAGCACCTGTCGGTACTCAATGCGGATGCCCGACGTCATGCGGATGAGCTCATTCGTCCGCGGCAGGACATCCTCAATGATGCCGGAGCCGTCGGGGAGGATCTCGAACTCGACCCGATCCCCGATGGCGATAATATCCGTGTTCTTATGCAGCTTCTTCAGCCGTCCGCGCATTTTGCACGTAGTCTGCTCCCCGGCATGATAGACATGATAGAAGCCGGAGTGATATTTGAGTACCAATCCCTCCATGCGTTATTCCTGGTTTTCCTCGGCTTCCTGCGTCTGTTCCAGAGCCTCGATTTCCCAAGGCGCGAGCGTCGGCGCCGGTGTCGGGGTGTCGGTCGGGGTCGGGGACAGGGTGCTGGTGATGTAGATGCCGGTCTCCCATCTGTAAAGGGAGGTGGCGCGGCCTTCGAAGTAGAGCTCGAGGACGCGGCGGAAGATCGGGGCGGAAATATCCGCGCCTTCACCCGCGAACTCAGCCAGCACCGCGATGGCGATATCCGGCTTGTCCTCAAGGCCTTCATCGGTGAAGCCCGCGAACCAGGCGTTGGAGTTCAAGCCGGTGTTGGTAGAAGCGGAGCCGGTCTTGCCGTAGACTTCGTATTTGACATTGCTGAATGTGCTGTACGCGGTGCCGCGGGGGTTGCGGACGACTTCGCGCATGGCGGCTTTGATGGTCTCGAGGTTCTCCTGAGAGACAGGCAGCTGCGCCTGCGCTTCCGGCTCGAACGAGTACGTCACATGGCCGGCGGCATCCACGACCTGTTCAATGACCTGCGGGCGGTAAAGGGTGCCGCCGTTGCCGATGGCCGCGATGAAACGCGCGACTTGGAGCGGGGTCACGAGCAAAGTGGATTGGCCGATGCCGAGCTGTACGGCGGTGAAGACATCCGCCGGGGTGTCGACGTTGCCGGGCTCTTCCTCGACGGCTTCAATGCCGGTCCGGGAGCCGAGGCCGAAGCCGCGGGCGTAGCTTGAGAGCGCATCCGGGCCGACTTTCTCAAAAAGTTCCTTGCCGATGTGGTAGAACCACGGGTTGCAGGAGCGCATCAGGCCTTCGCTCAGGGTCAGGGTGCCGCTCTCCGCGACTTCGTGATCCAGCGTCCAGTCATGAAGGGTCACGCCGTCAAGTTCATTGTAGTAATAACCGCATTCGTAGGTGTCGTCCGCCTTGAAGAGGCCGGTCTCAAGCGCGGCGGCCATACCGACGATTTTGAAGATCGAGCCCAGCGGATATTGACCGCGGGAGGCGCGGTTATACATCGGGGTGTTGTTGTTATAAAGCAGATCGCCGGAGTAGTAGGCGTTGTAGTTGCCGTAATCCAGCAGGTTCGCGTCGAACTTCGGGGAGGACGCCATGCCGATCACGCGGCCGGTGTCGCGTTCGAGAACGACCACGGCGGCATTCAGACCGTCGATGGCGCGCTGCAAGTCATATTGGAAGTCCTCATCGTAAGTCGTGTAGATCGACGAGGCGGCTTCCGCCTCGGTCTTACAGAGACGGTCGAGGGTGTTGCCTTCCGGGTCAACGACGTAGAGGGAGGCGCCGCGTGTGCCGTCGAGCGCGTCCTGGCCCCAGCCCTCAATGCCCATACGGCCGACGCGTTCATCAACCCGGTAGCCCCGCCGCGCCATGGAATCCGCTTCCTCGGCGCTGATGGGCTGTACGTAGCCGATCATGTGAACGCCGATGCCCTCTTCGGTGTAGTAGCGGGAGGCGTTGTATTCGCTGATTGTGACGCCGGTGGTGTCATACAGGGAGCTGTAACGCGCTTCCATGGTGTCCGCGGTGACTTCGCCGATGACGAGGTATTCGTCCTGGTCGGCTTTGTTCATCATCTCCTGAATAACCTGAACGGTCTTGCCGGTCAGGCGGGAGAATTCGCTGATGACATTGCTCCAGTTGGTGGAAGGGAGCTGCGCGGGGACAACGCCGAGGGAGTAGGCGCGGGTCTCGTAAGCAAGCGCGACGCCGTTGCGGTCGTAGATCGTACCGCGGGTCGGTACGTCAATGTCCATGACGAGCTTGTTGCCGCCCGCTAAGTCGGGCATAACCATGCCGTCGGACCACAGCACCTTCCATTCGCCCGCTTCATAGACGAGGTCCATGGAGTTGTCGCGGGAAAGCGTCCCGGCGAGGACGGTGTTGTAATCCACATGGAACGCCGCCTGGGCGCTGTTCGGCCCGGTCAGGGTGGAGGTGACTTCGGTGCTGATATCCGTCAATGTCATCGCCGTCGCGGCTTCGCTGTAGCGGGTGGAGAAGGATTGAAAGTCCACGGCGTCGCGGGAGGTCTGGCACAGCAGGTTGTACATGCTGACGTAATCCTCATCCTTCCACGCGGCGAGGAACTCGTTCACGACCCCGAGCGGGTCCGGAACTTCGGTCACGAATACCTGCGGTTCGGGCAGGGGCGTGGCGGTCGGCTCCGGGGTGGGGGTGGATTGATCCGCGCCTCCGTTGAAAAGACTGCAGCCGGAGAGGAGACAGACAAGGAACAGCGTGAGAATCGTCAATTTTTTCGTCATTTAGCGTACTCCTTTGCTCCCCGCGATGTCAAGCTCTTCGATGTTGACGGCGGGAATGCAGGAACAATTTCTGTTGGTGCCGCCCATACAGGCAGGGCGGACCGGAGGGAAGCTGTCAAAGCCGACGGCGCGAAGCATGGCGCAGACGTGGCAGAGCGGCAGCCCGACGACGCCGGCGTAGCATCCGTGAATGGACTCCACCGGATGAAAGGCGCGGTTCTGAATGGCGTAGGCGCCGGCCTTATCCATGGGGTCGCCGCTCGCGACATAATCGCGGATCTCGTCCCGATCCATCGCGCGCAGTCGGACGCCGGTCTCACAGTACGAGCGCAGGACGCGGCGTTTGCCGTTCGTTTGAGAGATCACCACGGCGGCCGTGCCGACTTTGTGATCGCGGCCGTTCAGCGTCCGCAGCATCTCGGCGGCATCGTCCTCGTCCTTGGGCTTGCCGAAGATCCGCGTGCCGACGAAAACCGTGGTGTCGGACCCGATGATGAGGGCGTCTTCGGTGACGGACTCCGCGCATTTCAGCGCCTTCCCCAGAGCCATGCGCCGGCAGTACGCCGTCGGCATCTCCCCTTCGAGCGGTGTTTCGTCAATGTCCGCCGGCCGGCAGTCGAACTCCATCAGCACCCAGCCCAGCATTGCCCGGCGCCGGGGTGACTGAGAAGCTAAAATAATTTTCACATTTTCCATACTT
>CAVIKW010000128.1:0-5491 GCA_963643375.1 Flexilinea sp.
ACGAAACGGCAAGACATATGCAGGAAATCACAACGGTCATCAGTAACGTCGAGATCACGCCCGGGTACAGCCGGATGCTGCTCTCATGTCCGGGGATCGCTGCCGAGGCGCGGCCCGGTCAGTTCCTTATGCTGAAATACTGGCGCGGAAATCAGCTCTTTTTCCGCCGTCCCTTCAGTATCAACTCCGTTCACCGTTCAGACGGTACGCTGGAGATCCTTTATAAAGTCGTCGGCGCGGGCACGGAGCTCATGGAATCGCTCCCCGTCGGCGCGGAAGTTGACGCGCTCGGTCCGCTGGGACACGGCTTCCCGCTCCGTCCCGAAATGAAGCGCATCGCCGTAGTCGGCCGCGGCGTCGGTGCCGCCCCGATGCGTTACCTTGCCGAAGAAGCCCGGCGTATGGACATTGAGGTCCACGCCTACATCTCCGGCGCGAAAGAGGAATACCTCTTCGACCGCGACCTTTACTCCGCCTGCGGCTGCGAATTCAACGGCATGATCGGCGACGGCATGAACGTCACGGCCTTCCTTTTCAATGACGTGCAGAAAATGCACTTCGACGCGGTTTACGTCTGCGGTTCGAAGCGCCTGATGAAAGATGTTTATGACATGATGGAGATGGATGACTTCGAGGCGTACTGTTCGCTTGAGGCGCACATGGCCTGCGGCATCGGCGCCTGCAAGGGCTGCATCGTCTCCGCGTGGGATGAAGACGGCACGGAACGCTACGTCCGCGTCTGCAAAGAGGGACCGGTGTTCCCGCTGAAACGGATGGTGAAACATGACTGAAATCAACACTCAGGTAACAATCGGCAGCCTTCACATGAAGAACCCCGTCATGCCCGCCTCCGGCGCGTATGACTATTTCGAGGACAACGCCAACGTCTTCCCCGTCAGCGAACTCGGCGCGATTATGCTGAAATCCATTCACCGCCGCGAACGCATGGGCAACCCGGCGCCGCGCGTGCATGAAACCGCCGCCGGTATGCTCAACGCTGTCGGCATCCCCTCCGTCGGGATTGAAGCCTTCATCAAGAACAAATCCCTCGAACACTACCGCGAACTCGGCGCCCCGATCATTGTCTCAATCTCGGGCAACTCCGCGCAGGATTACGTCGAATGTCTCGAATTCCTGAACGATCAGCCGGACGTCGCCGCGGTGGAGTTGAACCTCTCCTGCCCGAACGTCGGCACCGGCCTGCAGCTCAGCTCCGATGTCAAGACGCTGGACGAAGTCGTCAGCGCGGCGCGGAAGGCGACGAAGCACACGATCTTCGCGAAGCTCTCCCCGAACGTGACGGACATCCGTCTGACCGCGAAGGCATCCGAAGACGCCGGCGCGGACGCGGTCACGATCGCGAACACCTACATGGGCATCGCCATCAGTGCCAAGACGAAGAAGCCGATTCTCGGCAACAAACAGGGCGGCCTCTCCGGTCCCGCGATTAAACCGCTGACGCTTTATAAGGTTTACCAGGCTTACAGCGTGGTGAAGATCCCGATCATCGGCTGCGGCGGCATTATGTGCGCGGAAGACGCGATTGAATATATCCTCGCCGGCGCGTCCGCCGTTCAAGTCGGCGCCGGGAATTTCATTGAGCCGATGCTGATGCACAACGTCATCGAGGGCATTGAGGATTACATGCGGGAGAATGACTTCCCGACGATCGAAAGTTTCAAAGGCTTGGCGCAAAATTAAAGTGACCAGAGATGTAGTGACCAGTGACCAAAGGGCCCGATAATGGGATTTCGATTCCCATTATCGGGCCCTTTCTATTGCCTACTGCCTATTGCCTACTCATCGAACTCCAAATAATCCGCGATGTGTCCGCGGGGAGGGAGGACGACGCCGAGGAGGCCGGCGGATTTGGCGGCGGCGATGTTGGCCGGGAGGTCGTCGAAGAACACGGTGTGCGCCGGGTCGAGGGCGTAGGTGTCGATCAGCAGCTTGTAAATCGCGGGATCGGGTTTGCGAAGCTTGCAGCGGTACGAAACCACGGCGCCGTCAAAGTCGTGCAGGAAGATGTTGTGCTCCTCCGCGTATTCGTATCCGAGCTGCTGGTAGTTGGAGAGGATGTACGTCTTCACCCCGGCGGCTTTGATGTCGTAGAAGGTAGCGACGTTATACGGAATGGCGTTGCAGTGTTCCTTCCAATGATAGTGATAGGCGAAGATCTCTTTCTTCAGCATCGGTTCCTTCTCCAACGCGCGGGCAAGGAACTCGTCGTCCGTGATGACGGCTTGGTCCAAGTCCTGCCATTCGGGAGACTTCGGGAAGACCTCCTCCAGACGGTCGTAATACTTTTGATCAATGCCCAGCTCGAACATGAAACGGCGCGGGTTGTAATCAAACATGACGTTGCCGAGGTCGAACACAACCGCGGAGAGCGGCGTCTTATTCTCTTTCAGGTAAAGCATTTCTCATCCTTTCAAAAACGAGCGGACCGCAATTTTTGTGATCCGCTCCGTTGTTTAATCTCTGAACTCCAGATATTTGGTAATGTCCTCGTTCTCCTCAACCTTCACCGCCAGCAGGCCGGCATTCCGTCCCGCCTCGGCGTTCTTCGCCATGTCATCGAAGTAAACCGTGCTGCCGGGGTCAATCTCCGGGTAGAGCTCGAAGAGCTTCCGATAAATCGCGGGGTCCGGCTTGGTGAGGTGACATTGATATGAGACAACCTCGCCGTCGGGTTCATTGAGGACCGGCATCCGTTCGCGGAACCATTCGTAGCAGTCCTCCATGAAGTTCGAGAGGATGTACGTCTTCAACCCGGCCGCCTTCAGCTTGCGGAACAGCGCCACGTTGGAGTCGAGCTCCGGGCAGTAATTCACCCAGCCGCGGACGAATTCCTCGATCTGCGGACGGAATGACGTCTCCAGGGAACAGGCGTGGGCGATCACATCGTCAATCGTACACAGCCCGCGGTTGTAGTCAATCCATACCGGCGTCTCTACTACGGCCGCGCGGAAGCGGGGGAGGTCCTCTTCGCGGACGCCGAACGCCTTCATGGTCGCGTCGGCTTCATAGTGAAGCAGGACGCAGCCGACATCGAACACGGCCGCGGTGAGGGGGACATCGGATCCCTTGAGGAAGACCCGCATTAATCAGCCTTCTCGAGGCGGGTGATGCCGCCCATCCACGGAGCGAGGCATTCCGGAACGAGGATCGAGCCGTCCGGCTGCTGGTAGGTTTCCATGATGGAAATCAGCGTGCGCGGCAGGCCGAGACCGGAACCGTTCAGGGTGTGCAGGAGGCGCGGCTTGCCGGTAGCGCTGTCACGGTAGCGGATCTGCGCGCGGCGGGCCTGGAAATCCCAGTCGTTGGAGACGGAGGAGACTTCCAACCATTCCTTGCAGCCCGGAGCCCAGGTTTCGATGTCGTAGCAGATGCGGGCATTGAAACCGAGGTCGCCGGAGCACTGAATGACGACGCGGTAGTTCAAACCGAGCTGCTTGCAGGTCTCTTCCGCGGCGTTGAGCATGCGTTCATGCTCTTCCTTGGACTTTTCCGGCAGGCTGTAGCAGTACATTTCCACCTTGTCGAACTGGTGGCCGCGCTTGATGCCGCGGACGTCGCGGCCGGCGCTCATCTTCTCACGGCGGAAGCACGGGGTGTAAGCGGTGAAGCGCATCGGCAGCTTCGCCTCGTCAACGATCTCGCCCATGTAAAGACCGGTGAGCGGAACTTCGGCGGTCGGGACCATCCAGAAGTCTTCTTCCGCGTCATGGTAAAGGTTGTCAATGAATTTCGGCAGCTGACCCGCGCCGTAAAGAATATCGGACTTGATCATGAACGGCGTGTAGCGTTCCTCGTAGCCCTGCTTGATATGCAGATCGAGCATGAAGGCGATGATGGCGCGCTGCAGGCGGGCGAGCTGACCGTTCAGAACATAGAAACGGGTGCCCGTGATCTTGACGCCGCGGTCGAAATCAATCATGCCGAGGTCGGTGCCCAGATCCCAATGCGGTTTGTCACCGAAATCATGCTGCAGCTCGCTGCCGCAGACCTTCACGACCTGATTTTCCGCGTCGCTGACGCCGTACGGAACGAGTTCGTCGGGGATGTTCGGGATGTTGGCAAGCAGGTCCTTGAGCTCGGCTTCGGTGTCTTTATTTTTCTTGTCCAGTTCGGTAATGCGGTCGGAGACGCTCTTCATGGCCTCAATGCGGGCCTTGCGTTCCTCGGGGTCTTTGGTCTGGCCGATGGCCTTGGAAGCGGTGTTGCGCTGGGCCTTCAGGGATTCAACCTCGGCGAGCTGTTCGCGGCGGGCCTTATCAAGTTCGACAACACGTTCAACGCATTCGTCACTCATCTGACGGTCGCGCATGGATTTCTTCACGATTTCGGGATTCTCTCGAATAAATGCGATATCAAGCATAGTGTTTTCTCCTGGTTCGTCTAATGTGCTCTTGAATTATATAACAAAATGACCGTCGTGACCGTGGAGGAGTTACAGACATCACGGTCCGGGAAAAACAAAAGCGCCCGTTTTTTGGACGGGCGCTTTGTAACGGCAAAATTACTCAGCGTTCTTGGCGTCAGCAAGCTTGTGCATCAGGCGGCTCTTATGGCGGGCGATGTTGTTCTTGTGAATGACACCCTTCTGGGCGGCTTTGTCAAGAGCTTTGATCGCGGCAGCGACGAGAACTTCAGCGTTTTCATCGCCGGACTCGATGGCCAAGCGGGCGTTCTTCAGCGCGGAGCGGGTGATACCGCGGACGTTGCGGTTGCGCAGTCTGCGTTCTTCATTCTGACGATTGCGCTTCTTCTGTGATTTGATGTTTGCCATTAAATTTCCTCCAAAGGTTCAACATAACAGTTTTTTCGCGGGCAGGCCTTTTTATGACCTTTTGTTCGTCCGCTCGAAACTCTTGAGGGTATGTTTGGAACTTTAGAACATCACAAATTATGCCTTCATCTCTCCAAAATGTCAACCGTCATTCCGCGAAATTGTGAGTGCCTCGCGAGATTTACATGCCCTTTTATGAGCAGCGCTCAAATCTCATAAAAGGAGGCTTTCTATGCCGAAAGCTCAAAATTCTGTCTTGACAGTGCAGTTGGTGCACACTTTATACTATCTCGGGAACGGAGGTGTGAATCATGCTGGCAAATGACGCCGCCAAGCTCCTTGGCATCAAAAAATCACACCTGCGCTATTTGCGCGAATCCGGAGTGGTTACGCCGACGCCCGACGCGAACGGATATCTGCAGTATTCCGAAGAGGACATTCTGCGTCTGAAACGGCTGCTGATCTGCCGTGAGGCCGGCGTCCCGATGGCTCTGCTCAAGCAGGTCCTCCGCGGGCGGATGACATTCAGGGACGCGCTGCTGGAGACGGAACTCACGCTGATGGACAGAGCCTCCGAGCTTCAGTGGACGATGGAGTGCTGCGCCGCGCTCCTTGACAGCGGCTGCACTTTTGAGACGATCCCGGTTGACACGGGAGATGAAGGAGATAATTCATGAAAAAATGTCCGAACTGCGGTGC
>CAVIKW010000129.1:0-4613 GCA_963643375.1 Flexilinea sp.
TCCCCTATGAGGGGAAGGGGGACCGCGTTAGCGGTGGATGAGGTCTGCGATAGCAACAAACGCCCGCCATTACAAGTCAAACCTTAATTTAATGCGCATATTGTCCTTCCCCTTGAGGGGAAGGAGGACCCGCTCCGCGGGAGATGAGGTGACCTGCAGACACATTCACTGTCGCGAAGCGTTTAAAAAACGCGCCCGATATGGAAGAATACTCTCCCATATCGGGCGCAACTATTGCCTACTGCCTATTGCCTATTGCCTTTCAATTGTCGAGCGTCCCGGTCACCGGTCTCCGGTCTCTTATCCTAACTCCTCACTGCCTTACTCAATTTCCCCCGCGAGCATCTTCGCGCGCTTCCACGGAGGGACGTCTTCGAGGTCGGCGAGGAGGCCGCGGAGTTCGTAGACTTGGTCGCGGAGCTCGGCTGCCTTCTCGAACTCGAGGTTCTTCGCGGCGGCTTTCATCTCTTTTTCAAGGGCGGCGAGGCTGTGCTTGAGCTCGTTCTTCGGCAGGCGCTTCTTCATGTCGCGGCGGTCTTCCTTATCCGCGGAGACAGCGGACTGCGTCGTCAGGCGTTCGGAAATGTCGTAGATGGCCTTCTGAATGGTCATCGGCTTGATGTTGTGTTCCTTGTTGTACGCCATTTGCTTGGCGCGGCGGCGCGCCGTCTCGCTGATGGCGTAGTCCATGGAGTCCGTCATCTTGTCGGCGTACATGATCACCTTGCCGTCGGCGTTGCGGGCGGCGCGGCCGATGGTCTGAATCAGCGACACGCCGGAACGGAGGAAACCTTCCTTGTCGGCGTCCAGAATGGCAACCAGAGACACCTCCGGCAGATCCAGGCCTTCACGGAGCAGATTGATGCCGACGATGACGTCGTACACGCCGGAGCGCATATCTCTTAAGATTGTGATTCTCTCCAGCGTATCCACCTCGGAATGCAGGTATTGGACTTTAATGTCGTTATCCTTAAGGTAATCCGTCAGATCCTCCGCCATACGTTTTGTTAAGGTTGTGACCAATACGCGCTGGTGAACGGCGGTCCGCTTGCGGATCTCGGCAATGAGGTCGTCGATCTGTCCCTTGATGGGGCGGACTTCCACTTCGGGATCGAGCAGGCCGGTCGGGCGGATGATCTGCTCGGCAACGTGTTCCGTCCGCTGCATTTCATACGGGCCGGGGGTGGCGGAGGTGTAGATCGTCTGCCCCATGTAAGTCTCGAATTCGTCGAAGGTCAGCGGGCGGTTGTCGATTGCGGAGGGCAGGCGGAAGCCGTAGTCGATGAGCGTCTTCTTGCGGTTATAGTCGCCGTGATGCATCCCGCGGATCTGCGGCACGGTCATGTGGGATTCGTCGATGAAGAGCAGATAATCCGTCGGCAGGAAGTCCATCAGCGTCCACGGATGCGAGCCGGGTTCGCGGCGGTCCAGGTGGCGGGAATAGTTCTCGATGCCGGAGCAGTATCCGGTCTCGCGGATCATCTCGAGGTCGTAATTCGTCCGCTGTTCAATCCGCTGCGCCTCGACGAGCATGTCGCGGTCCTTGAAATAGCGGATGCGTTCCGCGAGCTCGTTCTCAACATCCGTCAGGGCCTCCTTGAGACGGGCTTCGTCGGTGATGTAGTGCTTCGCGGGGTAGATATCCACCGAGTCGAGGACTTCAATGAGCTCGCCGGTGAGCGGATTGACGGCCGTGATGCGCTCGATCTCGTCGTCGAAGAAGGAGACGCGGTAGGCGAGGCTGTCTTCGTAGGCGGGGTAGATGTCGAGCGTGTCCCCGCGCACCCGGAACGAACCGGGGACGAAGTCCATGTCATGGCGTTCGTAATGGGATTCGAGGAGCGAGCGGAGAAGGGCATTCCGTCGGGTGATCGTGCCTGTCTTGAGGGTGATGACCATCTTGCCGTAGAGCTCCGGGTCGCCGAGGCCGTAAATACAGGAGACGGACGCGACGATGATGACGTCCTTCCGTCCGGTCAAGGCAGCCGTGGCCGCCAGACGGAGACGGTCAATTTCGTCGTTGGTGTCGGTTTCCTTCTCAATGTAAAGGTCGTGGCGCGGTACGTACGCCTCCGGCTGGTAGTAGTCGTAGTAGGAGACGAAGTACTCCACCGCGTTGTTGGGGAAGAACTCCTTGAACTCGGCGTAAAGCTGCGCGGCGAGGGTTTTGTTGTGCGCCATCACCAGCGCCGGCTTCTGTACGCGCTGAATGATGTTCGCCATGGTGAAAGTCTTGCCGGTACCCGTGGCGCCGAGCAGGACTTGATTTCTGCGTCCGAGGTTGATGCCCTCGACGAGTTCGTCAATCGCCTGCGGCTGGTCTCCCATCGGGGCGTAGGGGGCGTGAAGTTCAAAAGGTTTGTCGATCATGAGGTCTATTATAGAACATTTTTAAGTGGATGGGGGAATTTCAGTGAAAAGAGAAATATTCTTGACAAAACGGCCGCTTTGCGTACAATAAAAGACATACGCGCTGGTGCTGGAACTGGCAGACAGGCATGGTTGAGGGCCATGTGGAGAAATCCATGGGGGTTCGATTCCCCCCCAGCGCACAATGAACCGAAGGGAAACAAAAAACCTTCGGTTTTTTGTTTAAGAGACCAGAGACCGGAGACCGGATAACGAAGTTGGAGCGGGTCTTTGAATATCCAGCGGCGATAAAAATGCGCGCCGCTCGACATTTGAAGACCCGCTCTAATTATGTTATCCGGTCTCCGGTCTCCGGTCTCTTGCTACTTCCTCTTCGCCATGGAAAGCAGCAGCCCCAATTCCTCCACCTTGAGCAATGCCGACACCGCGAAGTACAGCCCCACGCCGAGAATCACACCGCCGATTGTCGTTATCAGCGAACCGAAGTTCGTCAGGTTCTTCCACAGCAGCAGCGCAATCGTCATCGCCCCCGCGGCGAGCAGGTATCGCGCGACGCCGGAGAGAATCCGTTTCCCCTCCATCCCGCTCAGGCGGCGGTTCATGAACCACAGCAGCGCGCACATCTCAAGCGCGGTCGCGATTGAATTCGCCAACGCCAGACCTCCCAGCGGATACGTCCCCCGGTCGGCGAACACCTTCGCCAGGATGATATTCCCCACCAGGTTCAGCACCATCGACGCGAACAGCACGCACACCGGCGTCTTCGTGTCATGCATGGCGTAGAACGCGCGGGAGACCACCTCCACCACGCAATGGCCGACGAGGCCCACGCTGTACCAAATCAGCGCGCACGAAACCATCCCCGTCATCTCGGCGGTGAATGACCTCCGCTGGAATACCAGCTGAACGATCGGCTCGGCCAGCAATACCAGCCCGCATGAAGCCGGAATCGCCAGGAACAGTACCAGCCGAATCGAAGACGCCAGCGCGGACCGCATCTCGTCCTTCTGTCCCCGCGCCAGCTGCACCGAGAACATCGGCAGCGATACCGTCGCCACGGACTGCGCGATCGCGGACTCCGGCATCAGCATCAATGACAGCCCCCAGCTCAGCGCGGAGATCGACCCCGCCTTCAGGAAGGAGGCGATGTAGTTATCCACCAGGAAATTCAGCTGCACGGCCGAGGCGCCGATCTGCCGCGGAATCATTGTCTTGACAACATCGCGGACGGTCGGGTCTTTCAACCCCAGGGACGGGTAATACCGCGCCCCCTTGATGCGGATGAGCGCCGGGAACTGAATCAGAAAATGGAGGAAAGAGCCGAGGACCGCGCCCATCGCCACGCCGCGGATCCCGAAGCGCCGCGCGAGGACGGTGACGCCGATCATGATCCCGACCTGGTACATCGCCGGCGCCAGCCCCGGGAAGAGGAAGTTGCCGTTCGTGTTCAGAATGCCCATGATCAGCCCGCTGATCCCGAAGATCAACACCGACGGCAGCTGAATCCGCAGCAGTTCCACCGTCAGCTCCTCAAGCCCCGGGTCGGTCAATGAGAAGCCGGGGACGAGGATATAGCGGACGATCTGCTTGGCGAAGACGAAGCCGAGGACGCCGAGGCCGAGCATCACCAGGAAGAGAATGTTCCCCACCCGCGAAGCCAGCAGCCACGCCTTGTCCTTCTCGCCTTCCTTGTCCAGCATGGCGCTGAAGGCCGGCACGAAAGCGCTCGCCAACGCGCCCCCCGCCATCAGGTTGAAAATCGTCTCGGTCAATCGGTTCGCCGCCAAGTACGCGTCCACCTCGGATGACGCCCCGAACACGGCGCCGAGGATCGACTTCGAGATCAGCCCGCACACCTGCGAGAAGATCATCGCGCACCCCAATACCATCGCGGACCGCGCCGCCCGATTCATGCTGTTGTTTTCTGCCATGCCTGCCTCCAAACTCTACTTCAATTGTAAGCGGTGGATGGGCTTCACGGAGGAATTCGCGGCCATTTTTATGTATCTCTTACCCGCCCCGGCGTCGGAATAGAAAATTTATCGCGTGCGGTTCGGTTCGCGAAGTCCGCAAGCGGCCTTCCGCTCCCCGAACCGCTTAATCTGCTTATTCCCTGATAGTTCTTGGAATGGTATAATCAAACGGCGACATCACCTGCAAGCTCTTCGGCTGTAGGCCCCTGATAGTTCTTGGAATGGTATAATATTGTCTGTAAACTCTTGCCTGTTTGCGCGCTGTAGGCC
>CAVIKW010000129.1:4623-5450 GCA_963643375.1 Flexilinea sp.
ATCGTCTTCGGCACGGACAGCTACGCCGAACTCGGGGAGGACTACACCCCCGAAGCGCTGATGACGAAGAAAGCATTGCTCGCCATGGACGCGCGCGCCATCCAGCCCCGGGTCATGAAAGGCGCCGCGGAGCAGCTGGAGCGCACCCGCAAAAAGGCGGAGGTCTTCACGCCCTTATGGATCTGCGCGAAGATGAACGACTTCCGCGATGAGCAGTGGTTCGGCCGTCCGTATGTCTTCGGCAACCCGGTGGGAACGGCCTGGGACCCGAACCCCGACCCGGTCATTTTCACGAGAGGGCTGAAATGGCAGGATTACGTCCGTGAGAAGGTGCTGGAGATTACCTGCGGAGAAGCGCCGTTCCTCGTCTCCCGCTATGACGCCGCGACCGGGGAAGACGTCCCCATCCCGGAGCGGATCGGCATCCTCGACCGCAAGCTCCGCGTGGTCGGCGAGAACACAACGACGGAAGCGGAGTGGCAGCAGTGGGCGCTCAAGGCGTTCCGCAGCGTCTACGGCTACGAATGGCAGGGCGACAACCTGCTGATCGGGCGCGTCAACCTGCTCCTGACTTACACGGAGTACGTCCGTGAGAAATGGGGACACGATCCGGCCAAAAAGGAACTGAAGGACATCGCCAACGCCATCGCCTGGAACCTCTGGCAGATGGACGGCCTGACGGGCACGGTTCCTTATGCCGAACGCCCGGCGCGGACGGCTCAGATGTCTTTGCTCGATGAGCAGAAGGAAGAGACCGAGCCGGTTCCCTGCCGGATCATGGACTGGTCGGACTTGAAAAAGTCGATCGAATTTAACAGTCTCGGGAG
>CAVIKW010000130.1:0-5340 GCA_963643375.1 Flexilinea sp.
TCCCGGAGCGTGCCAACTTCACTCTCCACTTTTCACTCTCTTTTTCGTGATGTATCAGGTAACCTGCACATCCGCTCCGCTTCGAGCGGAGATTCTCAGAATCCGGGTCTATTTCCCGCAACCGGTTTTTTTGTTTTGTCGTATTATTAAACATAGTAACAAAATTTGATCTGAACGGGTTTTACGCCTGATCAAAAAGGAATACGGTCTTCCAACCGGCGGCAAGCGTAAGGCTCGATAATAAATATTGACGAAAGCTCTGCGTGAAAGGGGTATTAAGATGAAAAAGGGTGTTGTGATCGCTATTGTATTGATTGTCGTGCTGCTGGCCGCGTTCAGTGTATTCGCCGCTCAGTCCGGGGATGGGGGTTTCAGCATTAACAATATCAAGGCCTGGATTGAGACAATCTGGACTTTTTAATTACCGGCACCGGCGTCGTTGCCGGTGAAGCATAAAGCATACACATAAGAGCGCTCGATAGGAATCGAGCGCTCTTATGTTATCCCAACGCGTATCAGCGGGCATTCAATAAAGTTAGGAGTTAGGAGTTGTCACGCTTCGCGAAGGGGAGCGTATTGTTATTTCCCGACCATCTCCATCCACTCCTCGAACGAACACACATTGAGCTTCAAGTCGAGGTTGATGTCATTGAAGCGCTGGTAGCACTCCATCCAGTAATTCGTACTCGGATAGTCGACGATGAGGTAATCAACGTATGGGAGCCGCGGCAGCAGGGCGGGCCAAATGCCCTCTTCCTCCTGCGTGCGCACGAATTTCAGGCGTTCGGTGTCGTAATGATTGATTACGGCGTAGACGCTGAACCAGTGCCCCCAGCAGACAAGCAGAATTACCCCCGCCAGGAACAGCACAACTCCGCGGCCGCGTACGCACAGCGCCGGCGCGGATTCGCGAACGCGGGCGAGGTTCCACGCGAAGAGCTGCAGCGAGAGCAGCATCAGCAGAATATAGATGGGATAGAAGGCGCGGGCATTCAGCGGTTTGGCGACCGGCAGCGGAGCTGCCGGCGACGCTGCGAACAGCCACGTCAAAATCATCCGCTCTTTATCCCCGGTCGGCAGCTCGGAACAGCCGATCAGCACCGGGATCAGGAACAAATACCCGAGAACGAGAACCGCCAACGCCGTGTCGATTATCTCAAATCCGGAAAGCCATCCCGGCTCAAGTTTGCGGATGATGAGGAAGACCGTCGTCCCGAGGATCCAGGCGTACGAAAGTACCGCCGCGATTCTCCGCTTTCCATCCGGCAAGGCGAAGAGGAGCAGTCCGCCAAGGTTGAGCGTCAGAAAGACCGTCAGAACAAGATTCTCCCCAAGGAGCAGATGCGCCATGGGATCTTTCAGCGCCGCGAGCCCGGTTGAGATCATCGACCCAAGCGAAGAAGCTTCCGCCTTTCGCGCAATATCCGCGGAAGTCCCCGCAAAAATCGCGGAATATCCGGCGTCGGAGAACATCACAGCCGTCCCCGCCAGCGCGCCGGCGAAGTACAGCCATTCGTTGACCGCCGGTTTCCGTCCGCGGATCAAGCCGCAGATGACCCACACGATGATAATGAGCAAATTTCCGATCGTCACATTCTCGACGAAGAAAGACATCACGAACGGCAGGAAGAAGAACAGCAGATTGAATTTCCCGCGGGCGCGACCGCGGAGCAGCGCGTACGCCGCGAGCAGGAGCGCCGACGGACCGCCGTAGTTCATGAAGGCGGACGACCAGGCAACGGTCTGGCGGAAGGTATTGCGGGAGACCGTCAGCATCAGGATCGCCGCGGTAATCCCGAGAAAAATGTCCGTATGACTGCCGGCGTTCACGCAGGAGAGATGTACGCATAAGCCGACAATGGCGGTCACGATTCCCGCGGTGTAAAGGCAGCGGAAGACGTGACTTTTCGCGGCGATAAGCCCAAGGAGATTCCCGAGGTAGCGTCCGTTGCCGTAATTGAACACGCTCTCAATGCTGTCCGCCGAGCCCCACGCCCAGTCATCCGAGACATACGGGAATTGGGTGCAGAGGACGAGCAGCAGCAGGAACAGCGCTGCGTAAAACACGGCGCGGGAATAACGGGATGCTTTTTTCATACGAATATTATACACTCCCTGACGATAACTTTACGCAGCACCGGGCAATTGAAGGCGCGAACGCTCCGCGAAAGGGAGCGGGTACGCAGGTCACCTCATCCCCCGCGGAGCGGTCCCCCTTCCCCTCAGAGGGGAAGGCTTAAGCGCCCGATAAGGGAAGTATCGCTCCCCTTATCGAGCGCCAACTCCTAACTCCTCACTCCTAACTCCTCCCTGCCTTTACGGCCCCACCATCGTGGTCACCTGCGCCCAGGAGAAACCGCTGTTCACCGTCTTCACGAAGGCGTTTTCGCCGAGGTAGGTCACGACGGCGTAGCCGACGGTTTCGTTGATGAACTGGAGCTTGCTGTCCCAGGAGGGATGGGCGATGCCGCGCCAGGATTGACCGCCGTCTTCGGTGAAGTAGATCACGTACGGCTGATCGCTGCCCTCGTCCGCGGCGGCGGCATACCAGCCGTAGGAGAGGCCGTAGAAGGCTAAGTTCCCCGTCCCCTTCGGCAGCTTGTATGTATCCCAAGAATAGAAATTGTCAATCGTCCAATACAGAATCGAGATCGGCTCGCTGAGGTCCCGGCCGGAACAGGTCAGCACCGCGTAGGCGCAGTTCAATTGCAGGTCCACGTATTTCGGCACCGACAGGCTGCAGGTATACCCGGAATCCGTCAGCAGCCCGGCGGGGATGCCCTCGCCGGTCGGGGACGGCAGCATCTGCTGATACCAGGAATTCCCGCCGTCGGAGGTGTGCCAAAGCACGGCGCCGGGTTCGTCAACGGTGCCTTCGCCGCTGATCCAGCCCTCGAGCGTGTCGCGGAAGACGGCGCCGTTCTTGCGGCTGCGGGAGGCAAGGTTCTCGGAGTCGGACGTCACCTTGGCGGACCAGCTCGCGCCGCCGTCATGGGTGGTGTAAATCCCGATGAATTCGCGGCCTTCGGCCTGTCCGATGCGGGCAAAGATCCATCCGGTCTGACGGTCGACGAAGCCGATCTTCGCGCCGGAGAAGTATTGAATGGTGTAGCCGGTGATCGGAATATTGGCGGATTCCCACTTCGTCCCGCCGTCCCGTGTGTACCAGAGCTTGATGCCGTTGACAACGTCAATGGCGCCGCCGGCCCGGTACAGCACCCAGGCATAATCGGCGTCGCGGAAGCAGTACGCGACCTCGGTTTCGGTTCCGCCATAGTCGTAAAGAATCTGCGGCGGGGTGACGTTCTTCCAGTTCGAACCGCCGTCCGTTGTCCGCAGGATGAGGTTGTCAACACTGCCGGGGAGCTGCCCCACGGCCCAGCCTGTCGCGCCGTCCACCATGGACACCTCGCGAAGGATCACCGCGGTCGAGACAAGAATCTGCGTCGGGGCGATGTGAATGGGCGGCGTGGCGGTGCCGTCATCGAAATCCGGGCTGTCGGTAGAGAGGGAACTCGGCGTCTCCGTGCCGGGCGCTGTCGGCAGGGGCGTATTCGTGCCGACGATGATCGGCTGCAGGTCGTAAATCTGCACCGAACAGGCGCAGAGAACGATCACGAGGAGGACCGGGAGGAGACGCTTCATCGGCGGCCGTCCTTTCTCCGCACATTGAGGACCGCGATTTTGGTGGTGTGGTTGAACGGCGCGGGGTCGGCGGGCAGCTTCACGCTGCCGGCCGCGGCGTACCCGAAGAAGGACGCCGGCACGTCAATCCGTTCACCGATGGAGATGTAATCGCCGACGAGGTCCTCGAGCTGATTCATGAAATCTCGGCCGGAGAGGAAGAGGGCGTTGTTGACAACGACAATGCGGCTGCCGTCCGCGGCGAGGGGACGGATCTTATTGATCAAGCCGGCGATGCCGTTCGCCGTGTCGACCTTTCCCGAACGCCGGGCATTCGCGAAGAACGGCGGGTCGAGGATGAGCAGGTCGAAGAGACGTTCCGCCCGGCGGAGCGATGCCGTCACGCGGAAGAAGTCCCCCATGATGTACTCAATATCGGGCGCGGTTTCTTTAAGGTAGTTGGGATTGAGATCCGTCTGCGTGACCTTCTCCGCCCCGCCCGCGGCGGCCGCCATGCCGAGGCTGCCGGTGTAGGCGAAGGTGTTCAGCACCCGCCTGCCGGCCGCGTTCGCGAGCAGCCATTTGCGGAGCAGGGCGCTGTCGAGGTAGAATCCGCAGTCCTTGTTCAGCCGCAGGTCCACCGGGTAGTCAACGCCCCATTCGCGAACGCCTTCGGCGGGGGCATTGCCGGCGGTCATGATGCCTTTGCGAACGGCCTCCTCCGCGGCGAAGCGGTTCTTGAAGAGGACATTGCGGACACCGGGGACGCGTTCGAGGCAGAGCTCCGTCACGCGGCGAATGGCTTTCTCCGAGGGGGATTCGCGTTTGGACATCCAGAGGATCACGGCCGTGTCCGCGTATTTATCGACGCAGAGCTCCGCCGCGCCTTCATAGAAGCCGTTGAAGACACGGAAGGCGTTCGTTTCGGGGACATCAAAGAGGTCCGCCCGCCGGTTCACGGCGTCGGTGAGCAGGGATTCGAGGAGGGTGTCGTCGGTCATACGTTTAAACAAAAATACTCACCTGGGGAAACAGGCGAGTGATAAGTTTGAAATTGAGACGAAATCAGAATCGGATGGAGCTGATGATCATCGACAGGACAAGCAGAACGGAAACGATCGCGATGCCGATGCCCCATTTCTTCTGGTTCTTCTGCGCCTGGGACTTCTGGCGGTTGGCTTCCTTTTGGGCTTTTTCCTGTTTGGTTTGAACTTTTCGCATGTTTAGCTCCTTCTTGAACGGGAGGGATTCCCGTAAATTTATTTCGTTTCACTCTTGGGAGCGGGCGCGGCTGCCGGAGCGGCGGCGGGCTCTTTGCTGCTTGTGTCGGACGCCTTGGCGGGAGCGGCTTCAGCGGCTGAAGATTCCTGATGTATCGGTGTTTCCCCTGAAGGAGAATGGTGGTCAGTACAATAAAATCCGGGGCCTTTGAATACGATCCCTACCGGTGAATAGACCTTGTGCAGCGCTTCTTTTCCGCATTCGGGACATTTGGTCAGCGCGTCATCGGTAAAATGCTGGAAAATATCAAACTGATGACCGCAGTTATTACAACGATAAGTATACGTAGGCATATTCAACTATTATACACAAAAATGGCGGATTTTTCGGGGATTTATATAATTCTTATATTAGTCAATAGTGAGTAGTCAATAGTCAATAGAGGCGGTCGATATTTGCAGTCTCGCTCCCAATATCGAGCGTTAAGGCCTTCCC
>CAVIKW010000131.1:0-3160 GCA_963643375.1 Flexilinea sp.
GGTTCGTGCCGGCGAGGAACATATCCTCTTTGCCCTGCTGGGTAGTCGGCTCGATGAGGCGGCAGTAAGTGCCTTTATAGTCGGCGAAATGGCTGTTTCGCATGACAAAGGTTGTAGTCTGCACCACTTCTCCGCCAATCTCCTCGAAGGCACGCGGCCCGAGGTGCGCCATATTGATGATGTCGGAGTTGAGCAGCTTGGCGCGGAGCTTTTCGAAGCTTGAGAGGAACATCCAGGCGTGCTGGGTGATCATCGCGCGGAAGCCGTTGTGCCGCGACATTTGTCCGCAGCGCTCAATGAAGACGGCGAAAAGATCGCTCTTGCTGTCGGGGTAGGCATCCTTGACGTAGGCGCCGAGTTTCTCATTCATGCCGGAGGAGCCCATATACGGAGGATTGGTGACAACAACGTCGTACTTCGCGGACATGATCCGAGCCTGCTTGATGAGGGGGCGGAGCAGCTCGGCGGTCTGCTTTTGGAAGTCGGTCTCGATGAGGTTCGCGGGCCGGCTCGCGCGGATGGCGTCCACGCGGGCGCGGAGGGCGTCCCAGCGCAGGGCGGGGACGTTCAGGATGCTGCCGAATTCCTTGGCGTCCGCGAAGGTTCGGCGCAGGGTCTCGAGGTCGGCTTTGACCTTCGAATCCCCGCCGGCGGCGTACTTGATGAAGTCGTCGGTCATCCATCCGGATTCTTGGATGGCGAGGACGTTGGGCTTGATCCCGTCGTCGAGGAGGCGGCGGTTGTACTTGCGGGCTTTCATCATGACGGCGAAGTATGCCAATTGCCCGGCGCGGTCGTCAATGTCCAGGCCGTAGAGGTTATTCTCGAGGATGGACTTCGCGGCCTCGCGTTCGGATATGCCCGCGGAGGTGTAAATCTGCATCAGCACCTCGAAGGCGTAGACGAGAATGTGCCCGGAGCCCATGCAGGGGTCGATGACCTTGATCTCCTCCGGCTTGAGCGCCGCGTACCCGGCGCGGATCTCCCGCAGCCGGTTCTCGACCTCGGGCTCCTGCGCCGCTTCGTCGAGGTAATATTTCCAGGCGGATTTATCGAAGTCGGGGTGTCCCTCGACCCAGAGCCGGCCGAGGGAGTTCTCGACCATGTAGCGGACGATCCAATCCGGGGTGAAAAGCTGCGTGGCGGCGGGGATGCGCTCCTTGGTGATCTTGACGTTCTTCTTGAGCAGGGCGAAGGTGTCATCCTTCAGCTCGGAGTTGTAATATTGATACAGCCAGCCGATGATCTGCACGGCGTCCTTCCAGTCTTCGACCGGGATTTCGGTGACCATGCGCTCGAGGACGCTGCCGGGCTTCAGCAGCCCGGAAGGGAAGAGCAGCTCCATGGGGCTCGCGATCTTCTCGAACATATACGGCAGACCGTCATTCAGCGCGTTGCACTGGGTGATGAGGAGGTATTTATACAGCCCCTCGCTGTCCCCTTGGTCGAGGAACTCCAGCACCTTGCCGCGGTCCAATCCATCGAGTTCGACGGTCAGAGCTTCCTTGAGGATCTCGGGCTTGAACTCCTCGTTCTCGTCCGTGAAGACGCGGACCTTCGAGGGCAGATAACCGTTGACCTCCATATAGCGCAGGGCGATG
This sequence comes from Flexilinea sp., assembly GCA_963643375.1. Classification (GTDB taxonomy): domain Bacteria; phylum Chloroflexota; class Anaerolineae; order Anaerolineales; family Anaerolineaceae; genus Flexilinea. Next base: position 1,602 of record CAVIKW010000131.1, read on the forward strand.
AAGCGGTTGAACCAGGTGTAGGCGGCTTCCTCGATCACCTGATCGTAGCCCTTCTCACGGACCTCCGCGCTCAGCCGAATCCGCTGCTGCTTTTCCTCTGCCGACAGCAGCTTCCCGTTGCCGACGGCGATGACATCCGCGTCGGGATCGTCCGCGCCGTTCTCGCCGATCGCGTATTCATACGCCCGCTGCTTAGCGCCCTCAATGAGCTGAACCCTCGCCCGGTTGGCGAAGTTTTTGATGGCTGTCTTGTTCATGAATTTTCACCTCCGGCCGGCCCGACATCGGGCCGGCCGCTGTTTCCGCGCTTAGATAATATGCAGCACGTCGTTCCCCGCGAGCTGCTCCATCAAGGACTGCTTGATCTCGGCGACGTATTCGTCGATTTCTTTCTCGTTCTTCAGCTTGGTGCTGTAGCCGAGGCTGTTGCGAGGCACCAGGACGACCTTCTCGGTCGGCTTTGAGGGTGCCATCAGCGCCTTGATATACCGATTGCGGATGCCGGAGATCTGAATCTTCATGGCGTCCAGGTGCGTGAGCGTTTCGGCTTTGGCGGCTTCGGTTCGCTTGGCACTGAGCTCCGCGTCGGACTTCGCGATGACCTCTTTCCGGTCATCCCCTGCTGTCTGGTGGATGTCGGCCATTGCCGCCTGAATGTCGCTGTTGACTTCCTGCCGCTTCAGGTCAAGCAGCTGACCGTAGCCCTGCTTCACCTTCTGTGACAGGTCGGTAAGGTCGGAGATTCTGTCATACGGCTCCGGCATCTCGAGGATGGACTTGATCCCGGCGAGGGCTTCCGTCACTTCCGGCTCCGAGTCCAGGTAGTTGGTTTCATTGGTGAGCGACTTGAGCAGCGCGGAGGCTTTGTCAAAGATCGGCTTCTGAAGTTTGAAGAAATCCCTGACGTTCAGCATGTCTTCGCTCATGTCCAGGAAGTCATCTTTCATCTCGACCATCCGGGTCAGGAGCGCCGTGTTGTCCTTCTGCTGAGAGAGCAGGCTCGCGCAGAGCTTCACGCCGTTCTCGACTGTGGACTTGCCCGGATAGGTGCCGGAGGCGTAATCGTAGTCCAGCCGATTTTGGAAGTCTGCTTTCTGCCCTTCAAAGCTCTTCAGGATATAGTCGATCAAACCGTCTTCGTCCGAGGGAATATCCATGGTTTCGAAGTATTCCTTCAGAAATTCGCGGGATTTCTTGATCAAGTCTTCGGAAATCGCGACTCTGCGATTGACGATGGTCTTGTCGATCTCGGATTTCTTTCTCAGGTAATCCGGGATGCGTTTGTCCGTCGGCTGAATTTGGCTGCCGCTGTAATGAATGTCAGCCTTCTGCTGCGCGATCAAGGTGCAGACCGCCGCGGCGATATCGATTTCACGCCAGCCGTACGGGATTCCGGAGAATTTGCGCTGCATGTCGGCCATTGAAACGGGTACCATCCGCTCCCTCTTGAGATCAAGATAATTCTCGACTTCATCCACCGCGTCGGGATTGTCAACATCGACCCCGCCCTTGTTGGTGAGGATCTGCAGTAGTTCTTGATCGCTCTCAAAGTACCGCGT
>CAVIKW010000131.1:3170-5280 GCA_963643375.1 Flexilinea sp.
CACGTTGTCCAGTTTGACATAAACGGATTCCACCAGCGCCTTGAGCGTTTCGTCGATCTTGTCCTGCACGGAAACGGCTTTGATGGGAATGATATCGCCGGGGATGTAAACCTTCGCCTCAAGAATCGCGGAAGAAATGTGTTCCTTCGCGGTTTTCTCATAAACCGCGGCCTGTTGCTGCTTCCCGCGGATGATTGCCTGAGTCTGCTCCGGCAGCTGAGACACGTTGCGGCTCTTGACGTATTTGCGGATTCGGGCCGCGTTCTCCAAATCCTCGAAATAGTGATATTTGTCGGAGAGGAGCAGAATGGCTCCGTTCTCGGAATCCGATTTCGAGCGAAGCTCCTGATCCCCGGCGCGGTAAAGACCGGAAGCGGCGGTCAGAATTTGCAGGCGAACGGCGCCGGTCGCCGTTCCGATGATGGTTTCGTCAATGATCCGATCAAACGGGATGTCGTTTTTGAGGTATTTGAACTTTTTGAAGCTATACAGATCATTGAAGATAATGTCCGCGATGGAGTTCGTGATGGCCGCGCTGTCGACGGGTGTATTGCGGATGCTTCTCTCAACTTCCTGTTCCTCATCGGTCAAAAACGTATAGATCTCGCCGTTCCGGGCCGCGTAGTTCTGATCCACAAGGCGGGCCAAAGAGTCCCGAATGTTTTGGCGCATGGTGATCTTATCCGTGTTGATGTCATCCACCATGAGTGTGGTGATGTTCTCCAGATTGGCCGGGATGTCGTCCACGTAGCGGATCAGGTAAAGCAGCTTCAGAATTTCGACGTCATACGCCTCAATGCCGTCGTGATTCTCCGCCGCCTGCTGACAGCGGTCGATCACACGTCGAATGGCACTTTCGAGGAAGGAATTCACCGTGTCGTAGAAAAGGCTGAAGGGAACCAAGGTGTTTTCATCCTTTTTCTCGACCGCCTGCGCGGCTTCCTTAAATCCGGAGAGCATGGAGCGCTCACCCTCGGAGAGGTGCTTGCCGGAGTTGCCGTGGGTGCGGATCTGGACAAAAACATTCTGCAGTAGGCGGAACTGATAAGGCACGAAGGGATAAGCGTCGACGAATTCACCTTCGCCCGCGTAGCCCTTCATGTCGGCTTTCCCGCCGTTGAAGGTAAACAGGTTCTTCAGGACGGCGCTGTTTTTGCTGTAGCTGTATTTCAGCAGGTCCTCCGCGTCCTCCGTCTTGGCAAGGATACGCTTTTTGATGACTTCGTCAACCGATGAGGATGACAGGCTGAGCCGCGTGTCGAAACGTCCCTGAATTTTCGAGAAGTCATCGCCGGCGATCTTCGTGATGGAGTCAATCGCTTCCTGACTGGTCACCATGACCCACACTCTGCCGCCGCATTTGGCTCCGATTTCTTCCACGATCGTCTGGAGGTTCAGCATCAGGCTGCTGTCGGAGCCGATATACTGGCCGACTTCGTCAGCCATAAAGAGCAGGCGGAAGTTTTTGCCCTTCGAGTCGATGTATTTTTTGATTTCCTTCACCAGCTGCTCGATGGAAATGTCGGCGGTTTCCGTGCCGTTGAACCAGTTCCGCGCCGCGGTTTCGCTCATGCCGAGGACGTCCGTGAGCACTTTGACGACATCGTCCTCTAAGAACCCGAAGGTTTTGCGGGAGTCTTCCCAAGTTCCGCCGTTGACCTCCTCAAACTTGGCTTTGAAAGCCTCCGTTTTGCCGGAATCCTCGATGAACTGCTCCAGCTTGGCAATCTTCAGGTCATCGCCGTAGAAACCGCAGTGTTCATAAAACACTTTGGCAAACACGCGGAGGAGTGACGTACTGTCTTTTTCGCCGGAGCTTTTGACGTCAATATTGAAGAGGATCGTTTCCGTCGGAACGGACGCACAGCGTTGCAGCTGGGCAAACATCAACTCGTCGTTGAATTTATCGGCGAAGTAATCAACCGCTTTTTTGCCGGCAACGGTGTTGTTGGCAAGCACATAAGACAGCATCTTGAGAAAGTGAGATTTACCGCTCCCGAAAAAGCCGGAGATCCAAACGCCGATCTTGTCGGTGGCGCTGTCAAGCGACTTTTCGTAGTTGTTAAGGAAGGTGGAAAAATGCTTGCGAACCTCACGGGTGATGATATAC
>CAVIKW010000132.1:0-5273 GCA_963643375.1 Flexilinea sp.
ACTTCGCTACATTCAGCGTCTCGGCATTGCCGCCGTCGGAGGATTGGCTGTGGGAGATGACGGTGTCGACGGTGCCGCAGTTTTGGAGCTCGGCGGTGTCGATCAGGGCGTGACTGCCTTCGTCGGAGGCGAAGCTGCCGATGAAGGCGGAGCCGGCGGAGCCGGTTGCGGAGATCTCGAGCCGGCCCGCTTCTTCGGTACGGGTCTCACCGGCACCGAAGGCGAAGTCGCCGGGGAAAGCCCAATTGGCGCGGCCGTTGAGGATGGCGAGGCTGTTTGTTACGGTGGAGAGGCTGCCTTCGTCAACGGCGCTGCCGCCCGCGAAGAGGGCGACTTCGACCGAGCCTGCTTCCGTGACGGTGACATTGGCCTGCTTCACGCTGACGTTCCCGCCGTACTCCGCGAACCCGCCGCCGAGAACGTAATCGGAACTGCCGGCGTGGGTGACGGAGGTCGTGCCGACGTTCGAGACGGCTCCCTCCCCCGCGGCATGGCCGCCGCCGAAGACTTCGTAATAGACAACGCCCTCCGGCTCAATGACGACCGACGCGTTCACCACTTCCGCGCAGCCGGTGTCCTCGGACAGGCTTCCGCCGAAAATGTAGCCCACTGCCCCCGCGCAGGTCACGGAGGTCGAGAGCGTCATCACACATTCCTTCGCCGAATACATGCCGCCGTACACGCTGGTCTCGTTCATGAACATCCCCGCGCCGATGGTCAGCGGCACGCCGTTCGCGAAGATACTCACCAGCGACGGAACGGAGGCCTTCGCTACCCCGTCGGCGGGAACCATCCGCAGGGACGTGATGCCCTTGTTCCGCGGGATCGTCAGCGAATCGTTCCATTCGCAGGAGGCATCAAAGGTAATCGTGACCTCGCCCGCGTCCGCGGGAATGGCGGAGACGGCCTCCGCGGCGGAGGCATAATCCGACGCGTTCAGATTAAAATCAGCCGCGGCAGGGATTGCCGCGGCGAGGATCAATACGATAATTGTCAGTATAATTGACTGTTTCAAGCGTTAAACTTCCTTCGCCAGCATCAATTCAAGGATCTTCTGATCGGTGGCGACCATGCCTTCGGACGCCATGCGCCCGATGGAGCGGATCGTCTGTTCAATGTCATCCTTGACCAGGCCGTCGCCGCCGCAGAACTGTTCACTGTGCATAGCCATATTATACCCTGTAATGGCGGTTTCAACCGCGGAGGCGATTTTTGATGCGCATGAAGGTTTCGCGCCGTCGCAGACCATACCGGAGATGGTGCCGAGGGTGTTGGTAATGGCGGCGCAGATCTGTTCGTAGGTCCCGCCCGCCATCCAGGTAATCGCGGCGGAGCTGCCCGTGGCGGCGCTGACCGCCCCGCAGAAGGCGGAGAGCCGTCCGTAAGCGGCCTTGATGTGAATGGCGACGAGGTTGCTGATCAGCAGGGCGCGGATGGTCTCGTCGTGGGATTTCTTCCACTCCGCGGCGTACTGGAGCACCGGCATGGTGACGGTGATGCCCTGGTTGCCGGAGCCGGAGTTGATGACGACCGGCAGTTCGCAGCCGCTCATGCGGGCATCCGAACCGGCAGCGGCGGACGCGGCGGCGCGCATGCGCACGCTCTTGTCCTGGTCCAGCAGCACCTTACCGACGGAAGCGCCCCAGTCGTTCTTCAGGCCTTCGACGGAAATCTGCGTGTTGCAGGCGATCTGATGCTCAATGATGCTGCGCGGGCTGTCCGCGCCGTCCAAATCCACGTGCTCGGCGTAGTCAATGATGCGGCGGACCGTCAGCTCCGCGCAGAGTTTGTCAATTTCGCCGCGGTCCTGTTCGGCAGCGGTATTATTCTCGAAAAGGGTGACGCCGTCGCGGACGATGCGGCAGATATTTGTGTGCGTATGCTTCAGCTCCGCCTCGGCGGTATGTCCATTCGCGGTGCCGGTGATGACGACCTGGAGATTGTCTTCCTCATGTTCCAGCAGCTTGACTTCGCAGATGTCGGCCGCCAGCAGTTCCTTGGCGTGGGCAATCTGCTCCGGGGTGACCTCGGTCAGCAGCTCCAATTTCTTTTCCGGATTGCCCCCGACGGCGCCGAGAATGGCGGAGGCCGCGATGCCTTTCAGACCGCCGCTGTTCGGGACGGTGGCACCCTTCGCGTTTTTCACGAGGTTCCCGGAGCAGCGGACGCTGATCTTCTCAGGCTCCGCGCCCAAGGCCTTGCGCATCTCCGCGCTGCAGTAAGCGATACAGATCGGCTCTGTACAGCCCAACGCGGTCAAAAGTTCCAGATTCAAAATTTTGGTAAAAACAGGATAGTATGATTCCATCTTGATTCTCCCTGCGGCTCAAGTTACAAACGTTTTTAACAATTGTACTGTAATCGTACAGATTAAATCAAGGGTCAGTTTTCGGAGCTTTTCCGATAACAGAAAGGGGAGGTTTATTGGCGCTTCCGCGCCGTCTCGCGCAGCTTGTCCCGCATGGACTTTTGAACCGTCTCCGGCAGTTCGGGGATGAGCTTGCGGATGACGCGCTGGGCGGAGATGTTCGGGTCGCTGTCAAGGCACTGGCGGAGGACGTAAATCGTCTCCTGCGGCGTGCGTTCGTAGAGGACGCGGAAGAGCTCCACCAGGGAGTTTTGCGTGCCGGTCGAGGCTTCGCCCATCAGGGCTTCGACAAGCGTAAAGATGGCGGGGAGATTCTCGAAGGAGCGGTCTTCGACCAGAATGGCCATGCCTTCGAGGCAGAGGAAGTTCTGCTCCTCGCGCGGGTCCACATACCAGCGGCGGACCTTTTGGAGGAGGAGGTCGGGATTCGTGCGCATGATGAGCGCCGACGCGTTCTTCAGCAGCGTCCGGGCTGTCATATGGCGGGCGCCGTTCAATGCCCATTCGCCGGCGCGGTTCAATACCAGATCGGCGTGCTCGATCGGGATTTCGCCGAGCATGCGGGAGGCGATCAGGCAGACGTCCATATTCTCGTCGTTCCACAGCAGGTCGCAGATGGCAAGCGCCGCCTGCGGCTGCTTGCGAATCGCGGGGATGAGGACGAGATCCATCTCACGCAGCACGATGAGGGAAACCTGCAGCTGCGGACGGGAGGACACCGACCGCGTTTTTGACTCGGAGCGGTACGCCGTATAGGCAAACTTCTCCAGCAGTTCCAGAAGTGTCACGCGGAACGCTTCCGGATCCGTGAAGTTCCATAACAGTTCGTTCAGCTCCTCGCGGAGCCGGAGAAGGTTGACAGCCGGCATTCGTTCAAAAAAGAGGGCCGGTTTCGGCCGGCCCTCCGTAAGTCAAATTAATAAGCCTTGGAGAAGTAAATCTTCTTCTCGGCGTCCTTACCGCAGACGACGCACTTGCCGTGACCGTGCTGATGTTCGAAGTTCATGCAGCGGGACGTCGCCTTGGTGTCTTCCTTGATCTTGGCTTCGCATTCGGGGTCGCCGCACCACCAGGCTTCCGCCCAGCCGTTCTCGACGATCTGCTTCAGCTCATCGTAAGTGTTGGCCTCGTGAATGTTCGCGTCGCGGAAGGTCTCGGCCTTGGTCAGCAGCGCGTTCTGGATGGTGTCCAGGAGGTCGCGAACCTGTTCGGCGAGGTTATCCTGCGAGAGGAAGGACTTGCCCGGCTTGCCCGGCATATCGCGGCGGGCGGCCATGACGGAGTTCTTCTCGACATCCTTCGGGCCGATCTCCAAGCGGAGCGGGACGCCGCGGAGTTCCCATTCGTGATACTTGAAGCCCGGGGTGACCTCGGTGCGGTCATCGAGCTTGACGCGGAAGTCCTTGAGCTGCGCCATGACCTTGTCGACGCATTCCATGACCTTGACGCGTTCGTCTTCGTTCTTGAAGATCGGGACAATGACGATCTGATACGGCGCGAGGCGCGGCGGGAGGACGAGGCCGTTGTCATCGCCGTGGGTCATGATGATGGCGCCGATGAAGCGGGTGGACAGGCCCCAGGAAGTCGTCCAGCAGTATTGCAGGGTGTTGTTCTGATCGAGGTACTTGATTTCGAAGGCTTTGGCGAAGTTCTGACCGAGGTCATGGGAAGTGCCGGCCTGCAGCGCCTTGGTGTCGCCCATCATGGCTTCGATGGAGTAGGTGTTGACAGCGCCCGGGAACTTCTCGGATTCGGACTTGACGCCCTTCAGAACGGGGACGGCCGCCATTTCACGGGCGAAGTCGGCGTAGACATTCAGCATGGTGATGGCCTCTTCCTCGGCTTCCGCGGCAGTCGCGTGGGCGGTGTGCCCTTCCTGCCAGTAGAATTCCATGGTGCGGAGGAACATGCGGGTGCGCATTTCCCAGCGGAGGACATTCGCCCACTGGTTGATCTTCACGGGAAGGTCGCGGTAGCTCTTGATCCATTTGGCGTACATGTAGCCGATGATGGTTTCGGAAGTCGGGCGGATGGCCAGCGGTTCATCCAGCTCCTGACCGCCGCCGTGGGTGACGACAGCGAGCTCGGGGGAGAAGCCTTCGACGTGGGACTTTTCCTTCTCGAAGAAGGACATCGGGATGAGCATCGGGAACGCGGCGTTGACGTGGCCGGTTTCCTTGAATCGGCGGTCGAGATCCGCTTTAATGTTTTCCCACAGCGCCCAGCCGTAGGGTTTCACGACCATGCATCCGCGGACGGGAGCGTAGTCCGCCAAATCGGCGCGGAGCACGACCTGGTTATACCATTCGGAGAAATTCTCTTTTTGAGAAGTCAGTTTATCTTCAGCCATAATCTTCCTCGTTTTATTCAGATAATCGAATTCATTATACTCTATAAAAGCAGGGAAGGGGGATAAATGAGAAGTTAGGAGGTAGGAGTTAGGAGTGAGAAGAGACCGGAGACCGGATAACATAATTGGAGCGGGTCTTTGGATATCCGGCGGGTGTATTTTGGTATTTAACGCTTCGCGGCAGTTATTAAGTTTTTCTTAATAGCTGAATACTCGATTGAATTTCGAACTATTAAGCATTTCTTAATTATTTTTTCTCTCCATCACTACCACCGTCTCGCAGGTGCATATACAAACAGCAAAATGCAGCTTGTAATGCCTGCTCAGAAAATGCAAAAGAAAACAGTGCCGCCACACGATATGCGTATGGCAGCACTGCTTTCTTTTATTGAATTGCAGCATCGAACAGGTTCTGCAAAACTTGTCCGATATCTGCATCGATGCAGACGGACTGCCGCTCGATTTCACGAGGGCAAACCGCCTGCCCTTGGTTGATACAAGCATAGGTAGCGTTCGGGTTCTTGGCTGTCAACTGCCAGAAGGGGTACTTAATGA
>CAVIKW010000133.1:0-5131 GCA_963643375.1 Flexilinea sp.
TTCGACCGCGCTTAAGCCTTCCCCTCGAGGGCGTGCGAAGCCGTGCCTTGTGCTGAAGGGGGACCGCTCCGCGGTGGATGAGGTGAACTGCACACCCGCTCCCCTTCGCGAAGCGTTGTGTGCCGTGTTTCCCTGTCCGACGCCTTCGACAGTGATCTCACCGCAAAGCGGACGTCAATTTGAAGCGTTACGCTTGGCTTTATACGCTTTCAGCGCGGCGAACGAATAATTCTTCCAAAGAACCGGACAGCCGCCGCGGCAGCGTTCAAAGTGAACACATGCGGCGCATTCATCGGACGGCAGCCGGCGTATCGCGTCCATCGTCTTTCTGTAATCCGGGCTTTCCGATAATCGCAGGAACTCCCGATACGCCGAAAAATCCCGACCGAATTTCCCCACCGGCTGTTCAATATACATATCGCACGGGAGCAGTTCCGTCTTTGTGTTGAAGGTCACCGCGTTTTTCAAATGAATCTGGCACGGCGTCGCCAGCCTTCCGCGGAGAAGTTCAAGCTGTTCCTCGGTATACATACACAAAGGAAAACTGTATTCCACCCACCAGTCGTCGGTAATCGCGCTCAACGCGTCAATCTGCGACACAAAATCGCCGATCATTTTCACGGGATTGTGTTTCTCAAGATACCGCGAATCCTTATCCTCCGCGTCATCATTGTCAATGACAAACGTGAACGAGAACTGTTTCGCGCCGTTGTCGTGCGCGATTTGAACCGCCTCGCGAAATGAGTGGACCGTTTCCGGTGTTATCACCATGGAGCAGGTAAAGTCAATCGGCAGTGAAGCCAAGTTGCGGACGCCCCGGCATTGCGCGGCGAAGCCGTCAAATCCCGTCATTTCACGCCATTCCCGCGGATTCTTCCCCTTCATGGAGACATCAATATACCCGACTCCGCTGTCGATCAGCGTCTCGCACAGCTCCCGATTCTCAAGCAGCACGCCGTTTGTCGCGATCGCGGTCGTGATCGGGTGCGGGCGTGTTTTGATATACCGCAGAATTTCCGGAAGCCGCGGGTACGTGAGCGGTTCCCCGCCGGTGAAGAAAATAAACTTCACCTTCGCTTCGCAGCAAAAATCAACGATTTTCACCAGGTCCTCGTATTTGATCCGATCGTCCGGCGCGTATCCCGCGTTCTTCACATAGCAGAAATCGCAGCGCAGGTTGCAGCCGCGGGTCAGCACGATTGAGCATTGTTTGATCATTCCTTCATCCGACATTATTTCCCTCCTGTCCCGCAATCCCCGACGGCGAATCGGTCCGCTTATCCAAATGATACAAAGAAGACGCCTCGTCGGCGAACGCTGCTTCCGGTGAACCCTGCACGGTGATTTTTCCGCCTTCCTCACCGCCGAACACGCCGAAGTCGATAACATAATCCGCGGCTTTCGCGATAAACTCAATATTATGCTCAATAATGATGATCGTTTCGCGGTTCTGCTGCAATGAAGACAGGACATGAATAAACCGGTCGATATCCACATCATTCAAGCCGGAAGTCGGCTCGTCCAGAATATATAAAGCCTTACCGCCGGAAGAAGAGCACAACTCCTTCGCGAGCTTTACACGCTGTGCTTCCCCTCCGGACAAGCTCATGGACATCTGTCCTAGCTTCACATATCCCAAGCCCAGCTCAATCATGCTCTTCAAAGCCGGGTAGACTTTTTTTGTGCCTTTGAACACGTCAATGAGTTCGGAGACGGGTGTTTCCAAAACATCGTAAATCGTTTTCCCGGCGTATTTCACGGATAATACCTTCTCCCCGAACCGCTTGCCTCCGCATTCGGGACACGTGACGTAAGCGTTGGGCAGATAATTCAGTTCAATCTCTTGGAGCCCGGTGCCTTGGCAGGCCTCGCAACGCCCGCTGTCTTTTACGTTCATACTGAAAGCCCCGACCTTGAGCTTCAAATTTTCCGCGTCTGAAGTCGACGCGAACAATTTGCGGATTTCATCATTCACGCCCAAATACGAAATCACCGCCGACCTCGGCGTTTTCCCGATTGGCGCCTGGTCGACCTGTATTACACGCCGAATGTTCCCCCTGCTTTTCAAAGTGCCGTAAGTACTGTCCGATTTCACGGAGAAACACTTCGCGATGGCCGACGCCAGCGTTGATTTCCCGGAGCCGGAGACACCGGTGACGCAGGTAATCCCGCCGACAGGGAAACGGACATTCTGCCCGTGGATATTTCTGAAATTGATATTATCAACCTCGCAATATTTCCACTCGGCCGCGGGCTTTTTAAATTCAAGCTGCCGTTCGGATTCTTTGGGAGCGTCTCCCTCACGAATCAAATACCCGCCGGCGGGCCCTCCGACAGGGCCGAGCTCGATCACATGATCCGACGACGCGATATACTGTTTGTTGTGTTCAATCGCGATCACCGTATTTCCGCGGTCAATCAGCTCCCGTGAGGCCTTCACGATCTTGGTAATATCTCTGTAATGCAGCCCTTTGCACGGCTCATCCAGGATGTAAATCAATCCCTTCAGAGAGCAGGTAAGCTGCGCGGCAATCCTTACCCGCTGCCGTTCGCCGTTCGAAAGCGAGGGAATAGACCTGCTGAGGCTCAAATAACCGACATCAAGCCGTGTCAGCGCTTCCAGTTTACAGAGGATGCTGTCCAGCAGCGGCGCGATCACTTCCTTTTTGGGCGATTGAGCTTGATCGTCACGATACTTGATAATCCAAGAATGCAGCGATTTAAGCTCCATCCCTTCAATATCGGCATAGCTTAAGCCGTCGATTTTATATTCCAGCACTTCTCCACGCAGTTTGGCGCCCCCGCATACATGGCAGGGAACTTCCACCGTATATTGAGAATCTATGGTCGAGGCGGTGGGGACAACGCTTTTCTTCTTCGATTCCGGCTCCAATATGCAAGGCACCGCGCCGCGCAGCTTCACATTATGACTTTTCCGCTTCTTTCCTTCCTTGTACGACAGCTTGTATTTGATATTGTCGTCGGCGTAAAGCAGTTTATGAAGCTCATCTTCCCGGAGTTCGGAGACCTTTTTATTGATATTGATCCCGTATTGGCCGCACAACGCCTCCAAAAGCTTCTGCCCTTTACTGTCCGCGGAACCTTTGAAAAACAAAATCCCGCCGTCCCGCAAAGTTACATCGCTGTCCGGAATCAAAAGATCTTCCGACACCACTCTCTCCACGCCGAGGCCGCTGCAGTAAGGGCAGAACGTCTTTGGATTGTTCGACGAGAAGACTTTTTCCGAGACACCGGATTTCGAATCGCTGTTGACAATCGCGAACAAGGACCTGAGATAATAAGAAATCTCCGTCGTTGTGCCGACAGTGGAGCGGGGATTCACATTGTAATAATTCTGAGAAATATTCAAAGCCGGGCGCAGATTCTCAATCGAGCCGACCTGCGGCTTATTCATCAGCTTCTGTCCGTAAACACTGCCGGACATCCCCTCAAGGAAAGCCCGCTGGCTCTCGGCGTATATTGTATCAAACACCAAAGAAGATTTCCCGCAGCCGGAACAGCCGGTCACGCAGGTAAATTCGCCGACCGGAATTTCAAGATCGATGTGCTTCAGATTGTTTTCGCAGGCGTCTTTGATGACGATGTTTTCCATAAATAACGGACCTCTTTGATTAATAATGCTCACGGAAGCGTATCCCTTCCGCCGCGGAAGGCGAAGCCGCTCGGTTATTCCGCGGAATTTTTCTCCCGCGTTTGCGTATAAATGTCAACCTTATGATGAATAGCAGCCGCGACACGGCAGCGGTGTTCATTGATTTTGAAAGGATCGCCGTCCGGGTTCTCGTTGGAGTTGCACATCATGCAGACCGTACAATATCCTCTGTCCGCGCAGTCAACGCACCGCGGAAATCGCGACCGTTTGATCTGGCGCAGCGCCTTGATCTTTTCCGAATTCTCCCATACCTCCCGGAGCGTTTGGCAGTTCAGATCCCCGATGACATAATTCTGCCACCCCGCGCAGGGGAACACTTTCCCGGCCGCTGTCACGCAGAAGCTGTATCGGCAAATGGAACATATCGGGTCATTCCCGGTCAATTTTTCTTTGTCTTCGGCTGTTTTCAGAAGTGATTCGGCGAATCCTTCCCTCATCTGCACCGTCAAAACATCATCGACTTCCTCGAAGGACAAACGGTTCTTGAGATTGCAGCCGGAATGATCGTAGGCGCCGAAAATCACCGGCTCCGCCGCGACAGCGATGTTATGCTCCCATCCCCAATGAAGGACATCCGCGTAACCGTCCTTATTCCGCTTGATGAGCGGACATGAAATCTGCACCGGGATTCCTTCGCCGCACAATCGAAGGATGCCGGCCTTGGTTTTCGCGCAGCTCCCGTTCAACCGCGTAATGGAGTCATGCACCGCCTCGTCCACGGAATAAAGCGAGGTCTGAACAGACAGAAGCGGATTCCGCTTCATCTCGGAGATGATATCGTCATTCAGAAGCGTCAGATTGGAGAGCACGTTTACCGACAGATCCAACGCTCGGCACTTCTTCAGGAAACCGATGATGTCTCTGTGAAGGAGCGGCTCCCCGCCGGACAGCGTAACATGGATAATGTTCATCGCCCGGCCTTCCTCCACGATTCTGTAAAACAGATCGGAGTCGATCACATTGACTTTCTGCTCATTCGGGATATAACAATGAACGCAGCGCTCATTACACGCGTCCGCGACGTCGATATGAACACTTCGAAGAAACTCATTGGCGTTAATCGTGCCGCCGGCGCAGTCATTCGACACGACGGCTTTCGACCCTTGAGCCTCCTCCCCCGATTCCGAGACATCGCCGGTGGATTGATCCGCGCAGGTATCCGGAGTTTCACCGCGGCAGAGGAATCCCTCATCCACGAACAAGTCGAAGAACTCTTCCGTGTCCTGTTTCAAGACATCATATTCAACGCCGACAAAAAACCGGGACAAGGCTTCGACAGCGTCATCCAACGACCGGGGGGACTTGCTCAGCATGCTCAACATAACAGCACCGCTGGCAGACACATACCGCTCACCGCGATAACGGCGGGTATCATTCAACATGCGGTACCCATACTCGGAATTATCCGCGATAGCAACGACCGCCCACCATTCGCAGTCAGGCCCACATTCAAAAGCG
>CAVIKW010000134.1:0-5097 GCA_963643375.1 Flexilinea sp.
AGCCTTCCCCTCGAGGGGAAGGGGGACCACGTTAGTGGTGGATGAGGTGAACTGCACACCCGTTCCCCTTCGCGGAGCGTTTTAAATCAAAAGCCCGATACAGGAAGCATACTCTCCTGTATCGGGCTTAACTATTGCCTAACTTCTGATCTTCGCGCCGAGGACCTGGTCGAGGCGTTTGATGATCTTGTTACGGATCGCCGTCGCGTCTTTGTCGGTCAGGGTCTTTTCCGGGGACTGGTACATCAGACTGTAGGCAAGGGATTTCTTGCCGAGGCCGATGACCGGGCCGCGGAAGATGTCGAAGAGCTCCGCCTTGGCGAGCATCTTCCCGCCGGCCTGTTTGATCACGGCGAGAACTTCTTCGGCGGTCTGGCTTTCATCAACCACGATCGCGAGGTCCTCATAGATGCCCGGGTACGGGGAAATGCCGTGGGACGGGTAGTTCTGTTCGGAGAGCGGGAGGAGCTTCGCGAGGTCGATGTCCAGCAGGATGACCGGGGCGTTGAGCAGGTCGAAGTTGGACTTGACGCGCGGATGCAGTTCGCCCATCACGCCGACGCAGACGTCGCCCGCGTAAATCTCGGCCGTCTTGCCGGGATGCAGCCAGCTGCGTTCGCCGACTTTGAAGCTCACCGCCGGGATGTGCATGGCGTCAACCATGGCTTCGACGATGCCCTTCATGGAGAAGAAGTCGAGCTGGGCCTTGCTGTGGGTGTCCCAGGATTCGGTGTACTGCTTGCCGGAGAGCGCGGCGGCGAGGTGCATCTCTTCAATCGGGCGCTGCTGCCCTTCAACCGGGATGAAGACAGGGCCGATCTCGTACAGCTTCAGGCTGTCGGAGAGGCGGATGTTGTGCTCGAGGATCTCCATGACCGGCACGAGCAGGTTGCGGCGCATGACGTTGCGGTCCGGGGAGATCGGGTTCGCGATGGTGACGTAGGCATCCTCCGCCTTGCCGATGAGACGGGCTTCGCGTTCCGCGGAGGTCAGGCGGTAGGTGGTGATTTCCTGCATGCCGAGGGAGGACAGGACGTCCTTCAACTCGTTCTCGAGTTTCATGGCAATGTCGGTATAGGCGGGCGGGAGCTCGTCCTTCATGCGGGTCATGGGGATGTTGTCGTAGCCGTACAGTCGGGCGATTTCTTCCATGATGTCGGCGCGGCCGACAACGCCTTCGCCGATGTCCAAACGGTGCGGCGGGCAGGTGACGGAGAGTTTATCGCCGTCTTTCTCGCATTTGAACTCGAGGCGGGTCAGCAGACCGGCGATCTCATCAATGCTCAACTCCAGGCCCAGGCTGCGCTTGACGTCTTCGGAGGTGATGACGTTCACCGGGTCAATACGCGGCTCGGCGTAATTATCCACGAGGTCCTGAGCAATGGTGCCGCCGCCCCAGGTGCGGATCAGGGACATGCACATCTTGCAGGCTTCTTCCGCCAGGGCGGGATGGATGCCGCGGGAGTTGCGGTAGCCGGCTTCGGAATTGAGGCGCAGCTTGGTCACGGCCTTGCGGACGTTGATGAAGTTCCAGGCCGCGGACTCGATGAGGATGTTCTCGGATTCGGGGACGACTTCGGTCTCGGCGCCGCCCATAACGCCCGCGACGGAAAGGATGCCGGCGGTATCGGTGACGAGGACCATATCCTCGTTCAGTTCACGGTCGACATTGTCGAGGGTGACGAGGTGTTCGCCCTTCTCGGCGCGGCGGGTAATGATGGTCGGGGTCTTGCCGTCCGCGCGCTTCTTCAGCGCGTCATAGTCGAAGGAATGCAGCGGCAGACCGAGATCCAGCATGACGTAATTGGTGGCGTCGACGATGGAGTTGATCGGGCGCATGCCGGCCTTGTACAGGCGCATGCGGACGTCGAACGGGCTCTGAACGGCTTTCGTGCCGGTGACCAGACCGGAGACGAAGCGGGGATTCAGCTCGGGTTCGCGAATCTCAATATTGACCTGTCCCTTGACGGACGGGCCTTCCGGCTTGTAGTCGTAGGAAACGGGCTTCAGCGGCAGATTCAGCTGCGCGGCAACTTCGCGGGCGGCGCCGCGGATGTTGGCGTTGCGGATCATGTTCGGGAGAATGTCCACGACGTAAACCGCGTCGCCCATGTAGTCGGCGAGCGGCATACCCATCGGGGCATCGTCCGGCAGAATGAGGATGCCGTCGTGCTCTTCGCAGATGCCGAGTTCCTTCGCGGAGCAGACCATGGAGTTGGTCTCGAAGCCGCGGATCTTCGTCTTCTTGATCTTCGTCAGTTCCCAACCCGGTTTGTGGCCGTCATAGAGGACGCCGCCTTCGCGGACGTACGCGACCTTGATCGGGGTTTCGAGGCGGCCCTTGCCGATGTAGGGGAAGAGGTTCGGCGCGCCGGTGAGGATGGTGTGCTCGCCCGTGCCGTCATCCAATTGGCAGAGGGTCAGGCGGTCGGCATCCGGGTGCTGGCGGACTTCATAGATCGACGCCACCACGAATTTATCCGCCGGCCAGGAAAGGCCCGTGAACTTGAAACCGTGGTTGTCGTTGTCCGGTCCCGGGAGACCGATGAGCTGCACTTCGTCCACTTCCAGACCGGACATGGTCAGGACGCGGGCGATCTCCTCCAGCGGGAGGTTCACATCAACATAATCTTTTAACCATGAAAGAGGAATATTCATCAGAACTGCTCCAAGAATCGAATGTCATTGCCCCAGAAATTGCGGATGTCGTCCACGTGGTGGCGAAGGATGGTGATACGTTCCGGACCCATGCCCGCGGCCCAGCCGGAGAACTCATTCGGGTCGTAGCCGCCGTTCTTCAGGACGGTCGGGTGGATCATACCGCAGCCGAGGATCTCAAGCCAGCCGGAGTTCTTGCACATGTTGCAGCCCTTGCCGCCGCAGAGGAAGCATTCCACGTCCATTTCGGCGGACGGTTCGGTGAAGGGGAAGTAAGACGGGCGGAAGCGGGTGCGGACGTTCTCGCCGAACATACGGCGGGCGAAGTCGTCCAAGGTACCTTTGACATCGCCGAAGGTAATGTTATGGCCGACGACGAGCAGCTCGATTTGATTGAACTGGATTTCGTGGCGGGCGCTGATCTGTTCGTAACGGAAGCACATGCCCGGGAGCGCGACGCGGACCGGGTTCGGGGCGAACTTGCGCATGGAATGAATCTGCCCCGGGCTGGTGTGAGTGCGGAGCACGACATTCGGGTCGGTGGTGTAAAACGTATCCTGCATATCACGCGCCGGATGATACGGCGGGATGTTCAGCAGCTCGAAGTTGTATTCGTCGGTCTCAACTTCCGGGGTGCGGAAGGTCTGGAAACCCATGTGGGAGAGGACGTCAAGGATCTCGCGCATGTTCTGCGTGGCGGGATGGAGACGGCCGGGGGTCGGACGGCGCCCGGGAAGGGTGATGTCCAACTTCTCCTGCTCGAGGGAGGCGTTCAAGGCCTTCTCGCGCAGCTCAGCGGCACGGGATTCGAAAGCCGCTTCCAGCTGATTGCGGACCTTGTTCGCGGCCTGACCGAGCTTCGGGCGGTCTTCCTTCGAAGCGTCCTTCATCTTGCTGAAGACCTGCTGCACGACGGAGCTTTTGCCCAGTCGGGCGGTTCGCCATTGCTGAAGGGCGTTCTCATCCGCGGCGCCTTCCAGATCGGCCATGGCTTCCAGGGTGAAAGCTTCAAGCTGTGAAAGTAATTCGTTTTCTGCCATATTTTTTCCTTTTTCTCAACGAGATCAATCGTTTTTATTACCGTGATGGAGTTTCGCCGCGCGGGCCTTGAAAGCGGTCTCGAGCTTGGCGTGAGCTTCTTTGACGGCCTCTTCAAGCTGCTCGCGGTCTTCCTGTGAGGATTCCTGAATCTTGGCGTGGAGCCGCTTCAGACCGGTGTGTTCGCCCAAGCGTTCTTCGCGGATCTTCTTGAGGGTGTCCTCATCCGCGGCGCCTTCCATTTCGGCCAGCGCTTCCAAGGTGAAAGCCTGCAGCCGGGCACGGAGGTCGGTGTTGGGATTGAGCTTACGCAGCTCGACAGCGCGGGCTTCATAAGCGGCCTCGAGCTTGGCGTGGGCTTCCTCAAGCTTCTGATGTTCTTCCTTCGAGGACTCTTCCAGCTTCCCGCGGAGCTTTTGGATGTCGGAATCCTTGCCTAAACGCGCTTCGCGCCACTGCTGAAGGGCGTTCTCGTCCTTCGCGCCTTCAAGATCGGCCATCGCTTCCAAAGTGAGTGTTTCAAGCCGTGTGAGAATTTCATTGTCTGCCATAATACTTCCTTTTCTCAATGAGAATGATTCATTTGTGTTTAATTCGACACCGCGGTTAAAAAAACAACCGCCCCTGCACTCGAGGGACGGAATTGATCCGCGGTACCACCCTGATTGATCCGCATACACTCGCGGACCCGCTTCATTGACCCTTAACGCGGGCGCACGTCCCGAACTACCGCGCCGCAATCGGCGTTTCCCCCGGGCAGCTCCGGAGCGAACTTCGACCGCCGCCGCGTCGGAAGGCTTCCAGTCCGAGACCCTCCGTCCCTGTCCGCGCGCATCGGTTTACTCTTCTCCATCAATGCCGTTTGGTTAATTATACACTTTTTCGAAGGGAAAAGTCAATAGGGAAAGGAAGGAGTGACCGGAGATCGGAGACCGGGAACAAGAGACCGGAGACCGGAGACCGGATAACATAATTGGAGCAGGTCTTCCAATATCGAATACCCGTCCCGATTTCAAGGGAATTCGGAAGGTTGGCAGGATTTTACCCGGAAGGTTGGCAGAAAGGCCGTGCCGGTTCCTGAAATTGAAATTCATTCTCGGGCGGGTGCGGCTATCGCAGACCTCATCCACCGCAAGCGGTCCCCCTTCCCCTCATAGGGGAAGGTAATAGCCGCTTCGTGTGGGGAGCGAGTGCTCACTTGTCGCGCACTTGCCGGCTAATGTTATCTGGTCTCTGGTCTCTGGTCTCTCTATCAAAAACGCGCCCGACATCCGCAGTCTCGTCTCAATTTCGACCGCGCTTAAGCCTTCCCCTTGAGGGGCGGCTGCTGACGCAGCCTTGACCTCATCCACCACTAACGTGGTCCCCCTTCCCCTCAAAGGGGAAGGCTTAAGACCGCTT
>CAVIKW010000135.1:0-5056 GCA_963643375.1 Flexilinea sp.
CCGACTTCGGTATGAACGGCGTAGGCGAAGTCCACCGGGGTCGAACCGACGGGGAGGTCTTTGATATCGCGGTGGGGCGTGAAGACGAATACACGGTCGCCGAAGACGTCGGTCTTCATCGACTCAACGAACTGCGTGCCGTCGGAGACGTCGCCGGACCAATCCATCATGGAGCGCAGGTATTCGATACGCCGCTCAAAGACGGGATCGTTCATCGCGCCCTTGTAACGCCAATGGGCGGCAATACCGTATTCCGCGTTGTGGTGCATTTCGTACGTGCGGATCTGCACCTCGAGCGGCTTGCCGTCATCGTACATCACGGCAGTATGCAGCGACTGATAGAAATTGTCCTTCGGGTTGGCAATGTAGTCATCGAATTCGTTCGGGATCGGGCGCCAGTGGGTGTGAATCTGTCCGAGCGCCGCGTAGCAGTCCGCGACCGTGTTCACGATCACGCGGACGCCGCGCAGGTCGCGCAGCATCTCGAACGGCTTGTTGCGGTCGAGCATCTTGCCGTAGATGGAATACAAATGCTTCGGGCGGCCGGTGATCTCACATTCGATGTGGGAAGCGTCCATGATCTCACGCAGACGGCCTATGATCTCGGTGATTTCATTCTCGCGGCGGGTATGCGTGGCGGCGAGTTTTTCCTGAATCTGGGCGTATTCCTGCGGATACAGATAGCGGAAAGACAGGTCCTCAAGCTCGCCCTTGATGTTCCAGATACCGAGGCGGTTGGCGATCGGCGCGTAAATATCGAGCGTTTCCCGGGCGATGCGCTTCTGCTTCTCTTTGGATGTATGGCTGAGCGTCCGCATGTTGTGAAGGCGGTCCGCCAGCTTGATGATAATGACGCGGATATCTTCCGTCATGGCGATGAAAGTCTTCCGCAGCGTCTCATTCTTGAGCTTCTGCTTGCGGCGGGCGAGCTCCGTCTCATCGAGCGGTTCCTCTTCCTGCGGAGCGGGCTGCTCGCCGTCCTTGATGGGCTTGTCAATGCGGTGGGCGTTCGGGAGGTTCGTCAGTTTCGTCACGCCGTCCACGAGGAAGGCGATTTCGTCGCTGAACTCGCGTTTGATGTCATCCAGCGTGATGGAAGTCTCCTCCACGGTGTCATGCAGCAGCGCGGCGGCGATAACATTGCTCTGGACCTTCATCTCGCAGAGAATGAGCGCGACGGCGACGCAGTGCGTGAAGTACGGCTCACCGGAGGCGCGTTTCTGCCCTTCGTGCGCTTTTTCCGCGGTGTAATAAGCCTTCTCAATCAGATCTTTATCCGCTTGGGTATATGACTCGGGTACTGCGTCAAAAATATCGTCCAATAACATATGCGTTCCTCTCTGCCACGCGTGATGGCCTGCCCATGAAAAGAATTTAAATAAGTATACAGCGTTTTGACGAAAAACAGAAACAAACCGCCTGCTTTTATTCAGCGGGCGGGCGCGCGGGGACAGAAAAAGCTCCCGGCGGAAAACCGGGAGCTTGATTGAACGGAATTACTTCAGTTCGTCAACGACCTTCTGGATGGCAGCGAGAGCGTCGGCAGGGAGCTTGTTGAAGCCGCCTTCGGCCTCGTCAAGGTTCTTCACGTAGTTCAGGCGGTCATTCATGCGGGCCTTCAGCTGAGCGACGTATTCGGGATCGTTCATATCCGGAACGAAGCCTTCCCAGTCGTAGATCTCGATATCGGAGAACGGACCCCACTTCTTGAACTGAGCGGTGCCGTCAACGACAGCTTCGATAACGCCGAGGGTGTCTTCCTTCTTGACTTTCTTGCCCATGAAGTCGCCGGTGTTGACGATGTAGCAGTCAACGTTCTTCTCGGCAACGAGCTTCTTGAACTTCTCGTAGTCATTGACCAGCGGATAAGTGCGGAACGGGTTCGCGTACGGTTCGACGACCAGCGCGTTCGGGTCAACGCCCGGGGCCAGACGTTCGGCAGTGGAACGCTTGGTGGCCAGGGTGGCGCCCATCACGGAAGCCAGCTCGGCGCCCTTCAGGCGGACGATCGGCGGGATGGTCGGGTCCTTCATGATCCAGAAGATGGCGTTGACAGGGGATTCAATCTTGTCAACACGGTTCGGGGACCAGAGCTTGGACTTGATGGCGCGGCCGTTGCCGTTGCGGATGTCTTCGGTCACGAGGACAACCTTGCCGTCCTCATCGAGGGTGGCGGAGCAGTTCTGAGCGGTGATCAGATACTTGTTGTCCGGGCTGTTGACCGGGTAGTCAGCGGTCTTATCGAAGTAGGTCGGTTCCATCGCGATGGAGCTGCAGGTGTCGGTGTTGATGATGAACGCGTCATCGTGCAGAATCTTGATGGAGGGGTACTTGTTGTTGTGCTTGTTGTGAGTCAGGGTAGACTTACCGGAGCCGGAGAGGCCGAAGAAAGCGGCAACGAACTTGGAGCCGTCATCGCGGGTGATTTCCTTCTGACCGCCGTGGCAGGAGGCGTAACCGTTGCGGTTCGCGATTGCCCAACCAAGGGTCAGGGTACCCTTCTTATGTTCGCCGAAGTAGCGCATACCGAGGATGGCGGCGCAGTTGGTTTCGGTGTTGAAGTAGCAAAGGCACTTGCCGTCGCAGATGTCGGTCTGGTCGGTGCCGGTCCACTGCGGGTCGGAGAAGATGTAGATGTCAGGTTCCTTGCCGTCGCCGACGGGTTTGGAGTTCTTGTACATCTTGATGTACTGTTCGGACATGTACTGGAAGTTGATCATCCAGTTGTAGAGCAGGTTCTCTTCACCTTCCGGGATCAGCAGGTGAGCTTTGCACATGAATTCCGGATCCAGGCCGATGTAAACTTCAGCGTGGTACATGGTCTTCCAGCGGGTGTCATAGATCGCGTCCATGACGAGCTTATCCAGGCGGGCGCAGTTGGTGCCCTGCTTGCCGGTGATGCGGCGGGCAGCGGCATAACGGCCGGTGATGGAACCGTCATTGAAGAGCAGAACTTTCGCGTCTTCCGGAAGGCCGAATTCTTCGCCGCGGTAAACGGGCATGTCGGTGACGATGGTCCCCGGGGAGTTCTTGGCTAATTCATAGGCTTCGCGAAGTGTGTTGATGCGGACGACATTGTTGCCGTAGAACGCGCCTTCGATGATGGCACGGGTGTTGGTGACAGGGGTACCGACTTTCGGGAAACCGACTTTGTTCGGTCCGATCTCATCACGGGAATAATATGCTTTGGTTGACATATTTTAATACGATCCTTTCACAAAATATATTCGCAACAGGCGCGTTTGAACGCCTTGTTATTCACTCTACAACCATTTTACCGCATTTCCAAAACTCGGAATTACTCTTATGATAAGAGGGTGATTAATTAAGCTTAACCGCAGTCTTTCCCCCGATATTCGACACATGCAGGGATGAACCGGCGCCGGTTTCCGAGCGCGATTCCATAATTTTGTCCCGATTTTATGCGCATTCGCCTCATTATGTTACAATGAAAGGAATAACGAACAAAAACGCGGCGCCTCCGGGTGCCGATAAAGGATTTTTTATTTATGAAAATAGTCGTATTGGCAGGCGGGCTCTCCACCGAACGGGATGTGTCGCTCGCTTCCGGAAGCATGGTAGCCGCCGCGCTGGCGGAAAAGGGCCACGCGGTCGTGATGGTTGACGCCTTCATGGGCATCAAGAAACCCGCCGAAGGCCTTGAGTCGCTCTTCAAAAAACTGCCCGAATTCAAGGCGGAAAAACGCGATATCCCCTCCATTCCCCCGGATCTCAGCGCCGTCAGAGCGTCCCGCGTTCCGGATAACGGCACGTTCCTCGGGGACAACGTCCTCGAAATCTGCAAGCTCGCGGATGTCGTCTTCATCGCGCTGCACGGCGCGGGCGGGGAAGACGGACGCATTCAGGCGGTCTTCGACTACATGGATATCCCTTACACCGGCTCAGGTTTCTACGGCTGCGTCAAGGCGATGGACAAAGAGGCCGCGAAGCTGATCATGCGCGAGAACGGCATCCCCACCGCGGACTGGGTCCACGTGGGCGATATCAAGAAAATCAACTGGGACGCCATCCACGCGCTCGGTTTCCCGACCGTTGTCAAGCCGACCTGCGGCGGTTCTTCCGTTGCCACGTTCATCGTGGACAATGAGGCGGACCTGCGCGAGGCGGTCGACATTGCCTGGAAGGTCTCCGGCAATATCCTCTGCGAAGAGTACTTCGGCGGGCGCGAAGTCGACTGCGGCGTTCTGGACGGGAAGGCGCTGAACCCGATTGAGATCATCCCCGTTTCCGGCTGGTTTGACTATGAAAAGAAGTATCAACCGGGCCTGACCCGCGAAGTCTGCCCGGCGGAAATTCCCGCGGAACACGCCGAGAAGCTCCGCGACGCCGCGCTGCGCGTTCACAAAGCGCTCGGCCTCGGCTTCTATTCACGCATTGATTTCAAGATCCTCGATGACGGCCGTTTCACCTGTCTCGAGGCCAACACGCTGCCGGGCTTTACCTCCGCGAGCCTCTTCCCGAAGGAAGCGGCCGACGCGGGGCTCAGCTATCCCGACCTCTGCGATATGATCGTCCGCGACGCGGCGAAAACGAAGAAGGAGAGTAAATGATCGATTTTGACAACCGCCCTTGGGGACGATGGGAAGAGTACATTTTTGAAACCGGCTACCGCGTGAAGCGCATCCTGGTCTTTCCGGGCAGCCGCCTCAGCCTCCAGCGTCACAAGCTGCGCTCCGAGATTTGGTCCGTGGTGGAAGGCTCCGGCCTGGTGACCGTTGACGACAAGACCTTCCGCGTGAAGGTCGGCGACGTCATTGAAATCCCGAAGATGGGCGTTCACCGTCTGCAGAACGACACCGAGGACCAGTCCCTTGTCATCATCGAAACCCAGATCGGCATCTGCCGCGAAGACGACATCGAACGCCTCGAGGACGATTACGGCCGGGCGTAAACCGCACGATAATCAGGTAAATAAAGAAGGCTGCCGCAACCGGGCAGCTTTTATATTTTTACAAGTCTCATCCCCTTTTACGAGCGCATATTACCTTCCCCTATGAGGGGAAGGGGGACCGCTTGCGGTGGATGAGGTCAAGGC
>CAVIKW010000136.1:0-5053 GCA_963643375.1 Flexilinea sp.
TTTTTATGAACACGATCATCATGTGGACGCTCGCGGTATGCGCGGTGCTGGGCGGATTGGATAAGATCCTCGGCAACCGATTCGGATTGGGGAAGCGCTTCGACGAGGGATTCGAACTGCTCGGACCGCTGGTCTCCGGCATGGCGGGCATTCTGGTATTGTCACCGTTGATGGCGAAGGGATTGCGGGCGGTCATCTCCCCGTTCTTTATCAAGATCGGCATTGATCCCGCCATCGCCTCGTCCCTGCTCGCGATTGACATGGGCGGCTATCCGCTCGCGATGGATCTCGGCATTGACCGGCGCGTCGCCTTGTATTCGGGCATCATCGCCGCGTCAATCTTCGGCTGCACCATCAGCTTCACCATCCCGGTGGGCTTCTCCCTGGCGGATAAACGCACTTCGCCGGATTTCGCGCTCGGCATTATTTACGGGCTGATCGCCATGCCGGTGGGGCTCATTGTCGGCGGGGCTGCCTGCGGACTGAGTGTCCTCGAAACGATTTGGCAGAGCCTGCCGCTGATGCTGCTGGCGGTGCTGATGATGATCGGCATCCGCCTGAACACGGAGCGCATGGTCCGCGTCTTCAATGTCTTCGCGAAGTTCATCAGCCTGCTCTGCGTCGTCGGCGCGATTCTCGGCACCTTCGAATACCTGACAGGGGTCGCGATTCTTCCGGGACTGATGTCCATGAAAGAAGCGATGACGACGGCCGTCCTCTGCGGGATTACCATGCTCGGCTCCCTGCCGTTCATGGGGATCGTGACCGCCATTCTCAAAAAGCCGCTCGCGGCCATGGGAACGAAGCTGCGCATGAACGACAGCGGTATTTCCTCGATGGTGATGACCATCTTCTCCGTGACGACTTCGCTCGCGTCGATTCGGGACATGGACCGCCGTTCGGTGATTGTGAACGCGGCGCTCTTCGTCTCGGCTTCCGACGCGCTCTCCGCGCATCTCGGCTTCTGCGCCGCGGTGGAGCCGGGGATGGTCTCCGCCCTCTTGGCGGCGAAGCTCTCCGGCGGGCTGGCGGCGCTGCTGCTGGCGTTGGTATTGACGCGGAACATCAAGCCGGAGGCAGCGTCCGAATGAAGGCCAACGCGCCGAAAAAGGACGCGCCTTACCGTCCGCAGGGACAGGTGACGCGCGGCAAGACGGCCCGCAATCGGCTGCGCCGTTCGGATATTTTCATGCTCCTGAACGAAGGCCGTCTGATCCGTATGCGGGACGAGGCCGGGGCGCGGAGTTTTTACGTGGATTTAGGCTACGGATTCGAGCCGTTCACGACGTTGGAATCCGCGGAACGCTTCCGCGTACAGAACCCGGCGCTGCCGGTGCTGGGCGTTGAGATCGACCCGGAGCGGGTCAAGATGGGGAAGCCATTCGAGGATGAGAACACCTTCTTCCGTCTCGGCGGCTTCAACCTGCCGCTGCTGCCCGGCGAGAAGGTCCGCCTGATCCGCGCCTTCAATGTGCTGCGTCAGTATACCGAAGCCGAGTGGGCGGAACCCATTCAGCAGCTCGGCGAGCAGCTCATCCCCGGCGGCATGCTGCTGGAGGGAACGTCGAACCCCTTCGGCAGCGTCTGGACGGCGAATATCATTCGCCGATCCGAAAGGGCGCCCTATCCCGTCTACCGGGAGGGTTACCTCTTCAGCACGAATTTTCACATGGGATTTGAACCGGACCTCTTTCAGCCGGTTTTGACGAAGAATTACATCCACCGCATGGTGCCGGGGGAGGAGATTTACGAGTTCATGGAGCGTTGGAAAGCCGCCTGCCGCAATCAATCGCCGATGCGCACCTACGGCCTCCGCTCCCTCTTCACCGCCTCCGCCCGCGAACTCCGCTCCGCCGGGTACAAAATTGATATGAGACCGCAGTTATTGCGAAGAGGGTTCTTGTATTGGCATGTAGAAACAAGAGACCAGAGACCAGAGACCGGTAATTAGAGACCAGAGACCAGAGACCAGATAACATCATCCGGCATCCATTGATAAAGGGGAAAGTATCGAACGGTGGTTTATAACCGTACTTACTTTCCCCTTTGTAAATAACGCAGAAGTATGTTATCTGGTCTCTGGTCTCTGGTCTCTTATTCCGGCATCTCGCAAATAATCAACTCGCCTTTCCTGTTCGAATCACTCACGCCCGCTTTCCCCGAAGCGAACGCTTCCGTCGGGCCGAGGGGGGCGAGGAGTGCCCGGGCTTGCGGCGTATCGTCGGCGAGGATCGCGGACGGTTTGTAATTCGTGACGAAGTGCCTCACCATCGCGGCGTAGCGTTCGGCATCGAATTCCTTCAGCAGCGGGTCGTCATACACGAACACGCGGTCGGCGCCGTTCGCGTAAAAACGGCGGGCCGTCTCCACGAGGCCGTCCCCGATGAGCAGCAGCGCGGTGCGCGGGCCGCTTCCGGAGACGAGATCCCGCGCGGCGGCGAGCAGCGCGAGCGAACCGGGGCGGAGCTCCCCATTAGGGAGAAGCTCACCGTAGACAGCGACGTCCTGACATTCGTTATCGCCGGGGTTGTTTCCAAGATGTACGATCAATTCAGCCTCCGTTTAGAGGTAGAGCAGGCGTCTGCCGTAGTGATCCATCAGCTTCTGATTGGCGTCCGCGGCATTGTTGCCGTCGACATTCGTGGAGCGGAAGATCGGAGGATTGACGCCGCGGTCGATGAGAATCTGAACCGCCTCGACCCAGACCGCGTTCAGCAGCGCCGCGCCGACGACGGTTGAGGTGGAACCGGCAACTTCGCCGATCTCGTCGAATTTCACGCAGGCGTCGCCGAACACGCCGCAGTTGTCGATCACCAGGTCAACGGCGTCTACCAGTTTCAGGCCTTGCGGATGGCGGGAGGCCGCCTGACGGCACTGCTCCGCGTTGGTGATGGCGATTGTCTTCAATCCGCGCTTGCGGGCGAGGTCGGCCATTTCAATCGGGACGGCGTTCTTGCCGGAGTTGGAATGCACGATCAGCACGGAACCGGGTTCGAGGTTGTAATTATCGAGGATCTGTTCCGCGTATCCCGAACGGCGCTCGACCAGGGAGCTCAGAGGCATCGGACGGGTCTGGCAGGTCAGTCCCGGCGCGAAGATCGGGCAGACGGGAACCAATCCGCCGGCGCGGTAGAAGGACTCCTCGGAGAGGATTCCCGCGTGGCCGGAGCCGAAGACGTAGATCAGGTGATCGGCCGCGACCGCGTCGGCGATCATTTCCGCGGCCTGCTTCAGGGCGGGTTCCTGGGTTTTCATTGCCTTTTCCAGGATCGGCATCATGTTGTCAAAGTACTTCATAAGTCACTCCCTTATTTCTGTTCGCGATTGCGCTTGCGCCACGGCACCTTGTCCTTATCCGCGGCTTTCGCTTCATTGCGGGAAAGGCGGAACCAATAGACAACGGCGAAGCCGTACGCGAGGATGAGGTAGCTGAAACGGCTGTAAATATTCGAATCAATGCCGTCGTACGCGGTCATCAGGATGACGGAGAGAATCAGCGCCCCGCCGATGAGCCAGAAGGCGTAACGCTTCTGATTGATCAAAAGTCCGAAGGCGAGGACGAGGGCGAAGAGAATGTAGCTCGCCGCGCGCGCAGACTCCGTGAAGGGCTGGGTGACGGCGGTCGCCAGCAATGCCGCGCTGAAGACGAAGACCGCGGCACGATAGCGGGACGGGCTTTTTTCGCTCCAACCATTGACAGCGTAGATGAAGCTGAGGCTCGCCAGGATGTAGAGGGAGACGCGGATCATCAAGGGACCGTCCGCGCTTTTGAACACGACGTTGTACAAATCCCAAACCCCGGCCGCGACCGCGACGATCGCGAGCGGGAGAGCGAGGTCGAGCAGGATCTGCTGCCACTTCTTCAGTTCGGGTTTCTTTTCTTTTTCTTCTTTCATCAGGCACCTCCGCGCGGATGTGAAATTCCTCTACAATCATACCGCACTTTCACCCGCGTTATCATCATTTTTCTTGCAAATGTTTGAATTTATGTTAAAATAAGAGCAGTTACGCGGCTATCGTACAATGGCAGTACGACACCCTTCCAAGGTGTTCACACGAGTTCGAATCTCGTTAGCCGCTCAATCAGCTCCGCCGGTTCGGCGGAGTTTTTCATTATAATAAAAGCATGAAACGCATTCTCCCGCTCATTTTGATCTGCCTTCTCCTCGCCGGCTGCAACATGCCGGAGCAGGCCGATCCCGCGGTGCTGACGGAAACATTCGCCGCCTCCCTGCCGACGGAAACCCCGACCGCGATCCCCACCGCAACGCTTACCCCGACGCCGACCATAACGCCCACACCGACGGCAACCTTCGGCCCGTCTCCCACACCGACGCTCGGCCCGGAGCACTTCCACGGTTCGCTGTGGTATGACGGCGTGGAGTTCGTCTCCCAAGCGGACCTGCGTTACAACGGGCAGCCGATCACGACCGGCTGCACGGCCGCCGCGATGCAGATGGTGTTGGAATTCTGGCACAAGTACAACGAAGAATATCCGCTGATGACCGCCCAGGAATTGATTGACGCCAACGTCCGCCAAGGGACGTTCCGCGCCGAGTCCGGCTTGAACATCTCCGACACGGCGGACGACCTTGACGAACTGGGATATTACCTCGGCACCCGTACCGACAGCGATAAAGAAGAGCTCCTCGCGGCCCTCCAACGCTACGGCCCGCTGCTGATCCTGACCAAAGTCGAATGGACGCCCTTCGGCGCGAATCACATGGCGGTGGTGACCGGCTACGACCCGGAGACGGACACGATCCGCGTGCTGGACCCGTGGCAGGAAGGCGGGATCATGGAGTTCGAATACGAGAGCTTCGATGGGATCTGGGGATTGAACTACTACGACGACCCGACGGAAGAGCTGCGCCGGTGTTTTTTCTTCGTCGTCCCCTACGCGGAGCTGAGAGATTTCTGCGAACCGTTCATACCTGACTATGTTTTGAAAGAAATCAGTGGGCAGTGAAGAGTGGACAGTGAACAGTGGACAGAGTGCTCGCCACTCGAGCACCCGCTCCAACTTCGACCGCGCTAATACCTTCCCCTATGA
>CAVIKW010000137.1:0-4996 GCA_963643375.1 Flexilinea sp.
ACCGCTACCGCGGTCCCCCTTCTCCTACGAGGAGAAGGCCTTAGGCCGCTTCGCGTGGGGAGTGCCCGGCTCCGGAGACGAGCGCTCACCTTCTCGAGCGCCGGCGAGCGGAGCGCTGCCGCCCGGCGGGGCGAAGCCCGGCGCCGACACGCGGGGTGGGTTGGAGGGGCTTGCCCCTCCGCATTATTAACGGCGCGGACAGCGGCTTCCGACGGACAGCGTGCATTCACCCGCGCCCGCGCGTAAGCGCAAGGATTAGGTTTGCGGTGAGGTCACTGTCGGAAGGCGATGGACAGTGAAATCAACAAAGTCCGGCGCCCGGGTTGGCACCTCATCCACCGCTATCGCGGTCCCCCTTCCCCTCAATAGGGGAAGGCTTAAGCGCGGTTGAAGGTGGGCGCGGCTGCCCGGTCGGGCGGTTGCGGCTATCGCAGACCTCATCCACCGCTACCGCGGTTCCCCTTCCCCTCATAGGGGAAGGTAGAAACGCGCTCGATAAGGGAAAGTATGCTTCCTGTATCGAGTGCCATTAACTCCACTCTCCACTCTCCACACTCCACTCTGTAATACAAAAACAGCCGGAAGAGAAATCTTCCGGCTGTTTTTGTATTACATTCTTTAGCTCAATTCAAACATGCCCGTGTAGAGCTGATAGTAGCGGCCTTTCTGCTCAAGCAGGCTGTCGTGGTCGCCGCGCTCGATGATGTCGCCGTGCTCCAGTACCATGATGGCGTTGGAATTGCGGACGGTCGACAGGCGGTGGGCGATGACGAAGACGGTGCGGTTCTGCATCAATTTGTCCATACCGCGCTCAATCAGGGCCTCGGTGCGGGTATCAATGGAGCTCGTCGCTTCGTCCAGAATGAGGACCGGCGGGTCGTTGACAGCGGCGCGGGCAATGGCGAGCAGCTGGCGTTGGCCTTGGCTCAGGTTCGCGCCGTCCGCGGTGAGGACGGTGTCATAGCCCTGCGGCAGGTGACGGATGAAGAAGTCGGCGTTGGCAAGCTTCGCGGCCTTGCGGATCATCTCGTCGGTCGCGTCCAGGCGTCCGTAGCGGATGTTGTCCGCGACGGTGCCGGTGAAGAGGTGCGTATCCTGCAGCACCATCGTCAGCGAACGGCGCAGGTCGTCTTTCTTAATATCCTTGACGTTCAACCCGTCGTAAGTGATCTCGCCTTCCTGAACATCATAGAAGCGGTTGATCAGGTTCGTGATGGTCGTCTTGCCGGCACCGGTGGAGCCGACGAAGGCAATCTTCTGACCCGGTTTGGCGTAGAGACTGATGTCGTGCAGGACGGTCTTGTCGGGAACGTAGCCGAAGGTCACGTGATTGAAGCGCACGTCGCCGCGGAGCTCAACCAGTTCGACGGTGCCGTCTTCCTTCGGAACACGCCAAGCCCAATGGCCGGTGCGCTCGGTGCTCTCGGACAGCGTGCCGTCCTCGGCAATATTCGCGCGGACCAGGGTGATCTTGCCGTCATCCACTTCGACGGGCTCATCCAGCAGGGCGAAGATGCGTTCCGCGCCGGCGAGGGCGGTGAGGATGCTGTTGATCTGCTGGGACATCATCGAGATCGGCTGCGAGAAGGTGCGGGAGTACTGCAGGAACGTGGCGATGGTGCCGACGTCCGTTGTGCCGCCGATGACAAGGAACGCGCCGATGACAGCCAGGATGGCGTAGAAGATGTAGCTGAGGTTGCCCATGATCGGGAACAGGATGTTGGCGAAGGTGTTCGCGTTGCTGGCCGCGTCGAACAGGGCAGTGTTGATTTCATCGAATTCTTTCTTGACCGCGGGTTCATGGTTGAAGACCTTGATGACCTTCGCGCCTTCAATCATCTCCTCGATGTAGCCGTTCGTGGTGGAGAGCTCACGCTGCTGGCGGATGAAGAACTTCGAGCTGTTCCCGCCGACAACGCGGATGATGAAGAACATGGCGGCGATCCAGACGAGGACGATGAGCGTCATCTGCCAACTCAGCACGATCATCATAATGAAGATGGACGTGACGGAGATTATGCCGTTGATCATCTGCGGGATGGACTGCGTGATCATTTCGCGCAGGGTGTCCGTGTCGTTCGTGTAGAAGGACATGATCTCGCCGTGGGTGCGGGTATCGAAGTAGCGCAGCGGCAGGAGCTGCATGTGCTCGAACATTTCCACGCGGATGCGGTGCATGGTCTTCGCGCAGATGCGGACCATGAGCTGCTGGAGGGTCATGTTGCTCAGAACGCCGACGATGTAGAAGCCGGCCATCTTGGCCATGTTGGCGATGAAGCCGCTCATGTCCGGGTTCTCCTGTCCGATCAGCGGGACGATGTAATCATTGATCGCCGGACGCAGGAAGTAGGTGCCCGCGACGGTGCAGATGGCGGAGAGGGCCATGCAGATGCCGACGATGACTAACTGAAGCTTGTATTCAACCAGGTAGCTGAGGATGCGCGCGGTCGTGCCGCGGACATCCCGCGGTTTCTCAATGCGTTTTCCCCCGCCCGGACCGCGGCTCCCCTTCTGCGGTTTATTGGATGCGTATTTGCGTTTCGTTTCGTCAGCCATTATTCCGCTCCTTTCTGCTGGGATTCATAGACTTCGCGGTAGATCTCATTGGTCTTCATCAATTCGTCATGCGTACCCACGCCGTTAATGCGGCCGTCATCCAGGACGATGATCTTGTCGGCGTCCATGACGGAGGTGATGCGCTGGGCGATGATGATGGTGGTGATATCCTTGTGATTCTCACGCAGCGCCTTGCGGATCGCGCCTTCGGTGGCGGTATCCACAGCGGAGGTGGAGTCGTCGAGGATCATGACTTTCGGGTTCTTCAGCAGGGCGCGGGCGATGCAGAGACGCTGTTTCTGACCGCCGGAGACGTTCGTGCCGCCCTGGGAGAGCTCGGTGTCGTAGCCGTCCGGGAATGCCATGATGAAGTCATGCGCCTGCGCGGCTTTGCACGCTTCAATAATCTGTTCGTCGGTCGCGTCCGGATTGCCCCACTTCAGGTTCTCGCGGATGGTGCCCGTGAACAGGACGTTCTTCTGCAGCACAATGGCGACAGCGTCGCGCAGCGGGACCAGCTTGTAATCGCGGACGTCGTGCCCGCCGACTTTGACGGAGCCCTTCGTCACGTCATACAGACGCGGGATGAGCTGCACCAATGTCGACTTCGCGGAGCCGGTACCGCCGATGATGCCGACGAGTTCGCCGGACTTGATGTCCAGGTTGATGTCCGTCAGGGTCATGTCATTGTCGTCGTCGCGCTTGACATAGTTGAAGGAGACGTGATCGAATACGACGTCGCCGTTCGCGACGGTCAGGCTCGGATCGGCGTTCTCATCCGTCAGGTCGAGCTTCTCGTGAATGACCTCGAGGATGCGGTCCATGGAAGCCTGGGCGATGACGATGGTTACGAGGACCATGGAGATCATCATCATCTGGATGAGGATCTGCTGCGCGTAGTTGATGAAGGAGATCAATTCGCCGGTCGTCATATCGCCGACGATGATCATCTTTCCGCCGAACCAGAGCAGGCAGATGATGACGGTGTTGATGGTGAGCTGCATGATCGGGCCGTTGAAGCTGATGATGCGTTCCGCGCGGATGGAGGCATTCATGACCTCGGCGGAGGCGTCCTGCAGCTTCTCGTCCTCGTAGTCGCGGCGGACGAAAGCCTTGACGACGCGGATGGCGATCAGATTCTCCTGAATGGCGGCGTTCAGCACATCATATTTCTTGAACATCGTTCTGAAATGGCCGTGGGCCTTCGCGGAGAGGAAGCCGATGGCAGCGGCGAGGATCGGGATGGCGATGAGATACACCATCGCCAGTCGGGAGTTGATGCGGAAGGTCAGCGCCGTCGCGGCGATCATCATAATCGGGCCGCGGAAAAATTGACGGACCATCATCATAGTCGACTGCTGCACGAAGTTCATATCCGTCGTCATACGCGTGATGAGGGACGGGGTGCTGAAGTGGTCGGTGTTCGCGAAGGAAAAGTCCTGAATCTTGTTGAAGAGCGCTTCACGAAGGTTCTTCGTCAAGCCCGTCGCGGAGATCGCGGCAAACTTCCCGGAGAGCGCGCCGAATAACAGAGAGAGCAGCGCCGCGCCGGCCATGAGGCTGCCGATCTTGATGACGTAGGCCGAGTCCCTGTTCGTAATGCCGATGTCGATGATATCCGACATCAGGTAGGGGATCCAGATTTCAAGCAATACTTCCAAGATGACCGTGATCGGGGCCAGGATGGCGTATTTCTTATATTGCTTGAAGTAGCTAAGGATTTCTTTAATATTCTTCAAGTTTATCCTCCTCTGTGCCGGCAGGAGCGGACTCCGCCAGCTTATTCTCAAGATTTTTATTGATTCGCTCCGTGAACGCGGCGTATTGCCGGATCTCATCGTCCGTGAAACCCTCAAACATCCCGGCGTAGACGTTGTTGAACGTCTCGCTGAAGTCGGTGAGGACGGCTTCGCCTTCGGGGGTGATGTAGAGCTTGTTGCAGCGCATGTTCAGGCTGTTGACCTGTTTCTGCAGGAAGCCCGCTTTCTGAAGGCGTTTGGTGGACGAGGCGATTGACGCGGACGAGACGCCGAGCTCCTCGGCAATGTCCGCCTGAGTGCATCCGGGGTTTCGACGGATGCAGTCCAGGACCGCCGGCTGCCCCGGGTAGAGCTTGAATGACACGCTCTGCCGCTGGAAATATTTGCGGTGCAGCACGAAAAACCGGCCGATGGAACGGATGAATTTGCGTGATGTTTCTTCCATAATGTATATACCTCTCGGATGTTAAGCGGTTGATTTTCAATCGATTAACAATCAATTGGTTATTATATTGAGGTTTCTGAAAATTGGATAAGAAAAAGTGACAATGGAAGAGTGGAGAGTGAAGAGTGGAGAGTGGAGTTAAGCGCCCGATAGGGGAAAGTCTCGCCCAACTTCGACCGCGCTTAAGCCTTCCCCTATGAGGGGAAGGGGGACCGCGGTAGCGGTGGATGAGGTG
>CAVIKW010000138.1:0-4929 GCA_963643375.1 Flexilinea sp.
GTTAAGATAATTATAACGGTCGGAGAGCCAATGAAATTCATGACATTGGGCTTTAATATGTCATGTAAAATACCTGAAATTAGTAAGGTGACAGCTTCCCCGAATTTTGGTAGAATATCCCCAATACAAAATCGTTTTGAAACGATTTTAAACTGTTTATAAGGAGATAGATGAAGGTTATGAAACGTATTGCTTTACTGGCTTTGGTTCTTGTATTGTCTATCGTCGGTACTGTCTGCGCTGCTGAGGATACCATCCGCATCGGCGTTTACGGTCCTCTCTCCGGTGACTCCGCTATGGTCGGCGCCACGATGGTTGAAGGTATTCAGCTGGCTGTTGATGAATTCAACGAAGCCGGCGGCATTGACGGCCACCTGATTGAGCTCTTCATCGAAGACGATGAACAGTCCCCGAAGGTCGCTGTGAACGCTGTCAACAAGCTCATCTACGAAGACAATGTAGTCGGCATTATCGGTACTGTCAACAGCTCCTGCGTTCTTCAGTCCATGGAAGTTTCCTGGGACGCCGAAGTTCCGCACATCACCCCGATCGGTTCCAACACCAGCATCACCCAGAAAGGCAACCCGTGGATTGCCCGCCTCCAGGCTTCCGATGCCCTCCAGGCCGGCGCCATCACCCGCTATGCTGTTGAAGACCTCGGCGCCAAGAGAATCGCTGTGATCTTCCAGTCCGATGACTACGGTACCGGCGGCGCCGAAACCGTCAAGCAGGTTCTCGCCGATGAATACGGCATGGAACCGGTTGCTTACGAACCGTTTGAACCGTCCGCTCTGGATGTCTCCGCTCAGGTTCTGAACATCAAGAACGCTGACGCCGACGCGATCGTTATCTACTCCATGTACCAGCAGGGTGCCCTTGTCGCGAAGAAAGTCCGCGAACTCGGTATGGACGCTCCTCTGATGGGCTGCGGCGGTCTGACCAACGCGAAACTGTTCGAACTCGGCGGCGACGCTGTTGTCGGTCTCGTCAACACCCAGACCTTCTTCGCCGATGCCTCCAAGGCTGCCCCGGCTGCCGCGGAATTCATCGAAAAGTTCCAGGCGAAGTATGACGGCCGCCTCCCGGACTCCAACAACGCCATGGCTTACGACTCCGCCCGCGTCATGATCGAAGGCCTCAAGTATTCCTATGAGAAGGAAGGCGACTTCGTCAACACCGCGATCATGGAAGGCATCAAGTCCGTCAAGGATATGCCGCTTGCCACCGGTAACATCACCATCGATGAAAACGGCGACGCCAACCGCGACATCCTCATCATCGGCTTGACCGAAGACGGCGGTTACACCCTTGTCAAATAATATCGTTGTCAACTAAATGACGACGTGGGAAGGAGATGGGCAACCTTCTCCTTCCCTTGCTTTTTGTTGACGTTATCTTGCAACTAAGGAACAATTTATGGAAACTTATATTCAAGCATTGATCCAGGGTATCGCGATGGGCTCCCTTTACGGGCTGATTGCCATCGGCTACGTCCTGATCAACAATGCCTGGGGTATTCTGAACTTTGCTCAGGGTGATATGGTCATGATCGGTGCCTTCGCCATTCTCGTCACCCATGTGAATTGGGGGCTGCCGATTTGGATTGCCCTGCCGCTGGCACTCGTGATTTGCATGATTATCGGCTTCATCATTGAACGAACCGCGTTCAGTCCGTTGATTGACGCCATCAGCTCCCGCCGTTTGATCGCGACCATCGGTATCGGCATTTTCCTCCGCAACCTGGTCCGCTACATCTTCGGCGCCGACCCCTATCCCTTCCCGACCATTTTCGGCAACACCCCGACCAAAGTCGGCAGCCTGACCATTGTCCCGCAGAACATTTGGAACATGGTCATCGGTTTCGCGCTGATTATTGCCCTCTCAATCTTCCTCAAGAAGACCACTGTCGGCAAAGCGATGCGCGCGACCGCTCAGGATCGTGAAGCTGCCCGTCTGATGGGCATCAACGTCAAGCGCTCCATGTCCCTGACCTTCATCATGGCCTCCGCGCTCGGCGGCCTCGCCGGTATGCTGATCGCCCCGGTCTTCTTCGTGATCCCGACCCTCGGTACCTCCATGGGCAACAAGGGCTTCGCCGCGGCGCTCTTCGGCGGCATCAACTCCGATGCCGGCTCCATGATCGGCGGTATCGTCCTCGGTATCCTTGAAGCGCTCGGCGCGACGACCCTGTCCTCCGCCTATCAGTCCAGTATCGCTTACGCGGTCCTGTTCCTGGTCCTGATCTTCATGCCGAACGGCTTGATGGGCAAGAAAGAATCCAGAAAGGTATAAGCCCTATGACCACATTCAACAAAATCTATAAGGCAACCCGTATCTGGATCCTGCTGATCATCGCGATCCTGCTTCCGAAGTTCGTCAACCGATATTATCTCGGCGTTGTCAACATCGCGCTGATTTTCGGTATTCTGACCATGTCCCTGAACATTCTCTCCGGCTGCACGGGGCTTTTCAATGTCGGCTTCATCGCCTTCTACGGCATCGGCGCGTACACAGCGGCCATTCTCAGCACTCGTTTCGGTGTGCCGATCCTGCTGTGCATTCTCCTCGCCGGTGTAGTCTCCGCTCTGTTCTCCCTGATCCTCGCCCTGCCGACCATGCGTCTGCGCGGTATGTATTTCGCCGTGGCATCCCTTGCCTTCGGTGAAATCATGTACCAGATTTTCGTCAACGCGCGTTCCGTGACCGGCGGCACCCAGGGCATCAGCAGCATCCCCTCTCCGGAATGGTTCGGCATCCGCTTCCGCCAGCCGCAGAATTTCTACTACATTCTGCTCGTCTTCACGGTGATCATCATTATCCTGATCCGCAACCTGATCAATTCCCGCGCCGGCCGTGCCATGCTTGCCATCCGCGAAAATGACATCGCCGCCGAAGCGATGGGCATTGACGTCCCGAAGTACAAGACTTTGGCGTTCGCCGCCGCGACCTTCTTCGCCGGTGTCGCGGGCTCGCTCTATGCCTTCTACTCCCACTTTGTCTCACCGGAATCCTTCGTGAACTCCGAATCCTCCGCAGTCCTCGCGATGATGGTCGTGGGCGGTATCGGCTCCATCTCCGGTTCCTTTATCGGCGGTCTCGCGCTCTCCATTCTGCCTGAATTCATGCGCTTCCTCGGCAACCTCCGCTTGGTCATTTACGGCCTCGCCGTTGTCGTGATCATTATCTTCGCCCCGAAGGGAATCGGCGGCGCGATTGAATGGATTGACGGCGTCCTCTGCGGTACGATCAAAGTCGGCAAACAGAAATCCGCTGTTGAGAAAAAGGAGGCTGAATAATGACTGCAATCCTTGAAACCAAAGGCATCGGCATCCATTTCGGCGGCCTCCGCGCGGTGGATAACGTCAGCTTTACCGCGGAACAGGGCTCCATCACCGCGATTATCGGCCCGAACGGCGCGGGCAAAACTACGCTCTTCAACCTCATCGCGGGCTTCTACACCCCGACCGAAGGCCAAGTCTTCTTTGACGGCAAGGACATCACCGCTGTCCCGACTTTCAAACGAACCAACCTCGGCCTGACCCGTACCTTCCAGAACATCAACCTCTTCCGCGACCTCTCCGTCATGGATAACGTCCTCGTCGGACTTCATACCAAGACGAAGTCCGATCCGCTCAGCGCGATGTTCCGTCTTCCGAATAACAACCGCGAAGAGAAGAAAAGCCGCGAACAGGTCATGGAGACGCTGAAGTTCCTGGACCTTGATCACCTCGCGAACGAGAAGGCCGGCAGCCTCTCTTACGGTATGCAGAAGAACCTCGAAATCGCCCGCGCGATGGTGTCCCATCCGAAAGTCATCCTCCTCGACGAGCCGGCTTCCGGCCTGAACACCAACGACCTCGATTTCCTGTCTCAGCGCATCGCCAAGATCCGCGAGAGCGGCATCACCGTTGTCTTGATCGAGCATAAGATGGATGTCGTCATGTCCATTTCGGATAAGATTATCGTGCTGAACTTCGGCAAGAAGATTGCCGACGGCACGCCGGAACAGATCGCGAACGACCCGGTCGTCATCGAAGCTTATCTGGGAAAGGATGATGATTAATATGCTGCAGCTCAAGAACGTCTACGTAAGTTACGGAAACATCGAAGTCCTTCACGGCATCAACATTGAAGTCAAGGAAGGCGAGATCGTCACCATCATCGGCGCGAACGGTGCCGGTAAATCCACGACGCTGAAGGCGATCACCGGCATCGTCCCGAAGAAACGGGAGTCCGAGATCATTTTCAACGGCGAAAACATCACCAAGACCGCCGCGGAAAAGATTGTCGGCAAAGGCATCTCTCTGTCTCCGGAAGGCCGCCGCATTTTCCCGGATATGACCGTCGTCGAAAACCTGGAAATGGGCGCTTATCTGCGCAGTAAAGACAAGGCGGGCATCAAGAAGTCAATGGACTTCGTTTTCGAGATGTTCCCCCGCCTCGAAGAGCGCCGCAACCAGTCCGGCAAGACCCTTTCCGGCGGCGAACAGCAGATGCTCGCGATTGCCCGCGCCTTGATGTCCAAACCGAAGATGCTCATGCTGGATGAACCGTCTACCGGTCTGGCGCCGCTGATTGTCAAAGACATTTTCGCCAGCATCAAGAAGATCAACCAAAGCGAAGGCACCACCGTCCTCTTGGTTGAGCAGAACGCGAAAATTGCCTTGCGCACCGCGGACCGCGGCTACGTGCTCAAGAACGGCAACATCGTCATGGAAGACAAGGCCGACGCGCTGATGGCGAATCCCGATATTCGCGCGGCGTATCTCGGCGAAGTCAAATAAGCAGTATAATAACCATACTGCTCTGAGAATTGAACGACCGAAGCGGGGCTTGTCCCCGCTTCCTTTGTTTCAACCGGAGTGGAAATTCAAACGAAACGGCAAGACATATGCAGGAAATCACAACGGTCATCAGTAACGTCGAGAT
>CAVIKW010000139.1:0-4895 GCA_963643375.1 Flexilinea sp.
ACTATAACGGCTACTGGAGCCGCGTCTGGCAGTTCATCGACCGCTACGCTCCCTCTAAAAAGGAAGGAAAGTCCTACTTCGAACGCCTTAAGGGACAGATCTTTAGGAAATAGTGAGGAGTTAGGAGTGAGGAGTTAGGAGTTATAACGCCCGATATTTGAAGACTTGCTTCAAACATCGGGCGTTTTGTTTTAAGACGCTCCGCGACAGTGGGACGGTCCGCATTTTCACTTCATCCACCGCGAAGCGGGAAGGAGAGACCAGAGACCAGAGACCGGATAACATAATTGAGGCGGGTCTTCAACTGCCCGGCGCTGCTATAAGTTATCGACTGTTCGATTTTGGATTACATGCCGATTAACGTTATCTGGTCTCTGGTCTCTGATCTCTAATTCCTGGTCTCTGGTCTCTTGTTCAACTCCTCACTCCTCCCTGTCTTGCCTGTCACTTTTTTACCGAATTCCTCCAATCTCATGTAAAATAAAGACGTGAACACCTGACAAATATCAGGTGAATTCTATTACACTCACAAAGAGTTTTTAGAGGTAAGAAATGCTTGTTGGCGCGAGAATGCTTTATCCGTCCCTGACAATCGGCCCCCGCGAGTCGATTGAGGCCGCCGTGGATATGATGAAGAGCAATCACAGGAATTGGCTCCCTGTCGTTGACCGTCAGTCCCGAATGCTCGGCGCGATTTTCTCGGATAATATCAAAAAGGCGGAAAAAAGCAGCGAAGACGAAAAATATGTTGAAGACTTCATGACGACGGAACTGCTCTCCGTGACCGAAGACACCACGATTGAGGAAGCCGCGCGGATCATCACGGATTACGATCTGCCCGCCCTTCCCGTACTTCGGGACGGATTCCTGGTCGGCGTCGTGACCAAAGAGTCCCTCGTCCGCGTATTGATGGAGATGACCGGGGCCCGCGTGCAGGGCGTCCGCGTGATGTTCAAACTCCAGGACCGCCGTGGCGCGCTGCTGGATGTACTGCAGATCATTTACGACCGCGGCGGCTCCATTGAGGCGATTTCAAGCTACTGCGCGAATGATGAGCTCTCGGCCGTGATCGTTACCATGCGGGTTCAGGGAATGGACAAATTCGCCCTGAAACAGGCAATTCAAGATTCTGCAGCGGAGCTGATTGACATTCGATAAGAAACAGAGACCGTAAAACGAGGACTGCCGCATTCGCGGCAGCCTCGTTTTTTAACGCTTCGCGAAGGGGCGCGGGTCTTCAGGTCACCTCATCCACCGCGAAGCGGTCCCCCTTCCCCTCAAGGGGAAGGCCTTCACACGGCTGAAAGTGGGCTTGACTATGATTGTCGGGCGCGTGCCGATTAACGTTATCCGGTCACTGGTCACTGGTCACTGGTCACTTTTATCTCTACTCCTCACTCCTCACTCCTCCCTGCCTTTTCTCCCCCTTGATGCTATAATCTAAGTCAAAGGAACACACAATTATGAGCATGATCGCATTGGACTTGGAAACGACCGGTCTTGACAAATACGCGGATAAAATCATTGAGATCGGCGCGGTGCGCTTTGAGGGGAATGAGATTCTGGACACTTATCAGACCTTCGTCAATCCCGAGAAGCCGATCCCGCCGACTGTCTCCCAGCTGACGCATATCACGAACCCCATGGTCAGCGGGGCGCCGCGCATTCTCGACGTGCTCGATGAAGTCAGCGAATTCGTCGGCGATGACATTATCGTCGGACACAATGTGCAGTTCGACGTCGGTTTCATGCGCCGCTACAAGATCCTGATGAAGAATGTCACCACCGACACCTACGAACTCGCGTCGGTGCTGATGCCCCGCGCCGGGCGCTACAAGCTCTCCGCCCTCGCGGACGGCTTCGGCATCTGTTCCGAAGGCAAACACCGCGCCCTCGAAGACTGCATGATGACCGTCGGGGTCTATAACAAGCTGGTCGAGATGGCGTATCAAATGCCGTTCGAGCTGCTCAATACGCTCGTCAACACCGCGGGCAGCCTGCCGTGGTCCGGCCTTGTCACCCTGCGCGATGTCTTCAACGAACGCGCCAAGCGCGGCGAGCATTTCAACTCCGGACGGGCCTTCCGTCTGCCTGTATTCCCGCCGAAGTGGGACGGGGAGCAGTACGAGCTCAAGCCCGCGGAATTCCCGCAGCCGCTGGACGTCGAGAAGCTCTCGGCCATCATTGACGAAGGCGGCGCCTTCAGCAAGAAATATGAGCGCTTCGAACCCCGTCCGCAGCAGATCGAAATGCTGCAGACCGTCGCGAACGCCTTCTCCGAAGGGCATCATATGCTCATCGAAGCCGGCACCGGTACCGGCAAATCCTTCGCGTATCTCATCCCCGCCTTCAAATGGGCCATGCAGAACGGCGAGCGCGTCGTCATCTCGACGAATACCATCAACCTGCAGGACCAGCTGATCAATAAAGACATCCCCGAACTCGAGTCCATCCTCGGCGTCGAACTCCGCGCGACCGTTCAGAAGGGCCGCTCCAATTACCTCTGCCCGCGCCGCCTTTCCAATATGCTCTCCCGCCGAGCCGCGACCCCGGACGAAATGCGCGTCCTCGGTAAGATCCTGGTCTGGCTCGCGGACAAAGGCACCGGCGACCGCGGCGACCTCAATCTCAATTCCGCCACCGACAGCGAAGTGTGGGGCCGTCTCTCCGCGGAGAATGAAGGCTGCCGTCCGAATGCCTGTCCGTTCCGTCATAAGAACCAATGCCCCTTCTACGCTATCCGCGCCCAAGCCCAGCATTCGCACGTGCTGATCGTCAACCACGCCCTGCTCCTCGCGGACGCGGTCTACGCCAAGGGCGTGCTGCCGGATTACAAATACCTCGTCATCGACGAAGGCCATCACCTGGAATCCGCCGCGACGGGCGCCATGAGCTTCCGCACCTACCGCATGGAGATCGAACGCCTGGCGCTCGACCTCGGTACGCCGAATTCCGGCACCATCGGACGGCTGTTCACCGCCGTGGAGCCGAAGCTTTCGAATGACACCTACACCGAGCTGGTCGAGACCGCGAATAAACTCGCCGACAAGGTGGATCAGCTGACGCCCGAACTGCGCAATCTCTTCGACTGCCTGAAACGCTTCATGGACGACGCCCGCGAAGGCAAGCCGCTCAGCGCTTACGGACAGCAGCTGCGATTGATCCCGGCGGTCCGTTCCGCGGACGGTTGGGACGAAATCGAGATTGTCTGGTCGAACTGCGAGTCGCTGATCAAATCCATCTGCAAGAAAGCGAAGAAAATCATTCAGGCAGTGGAAGAAATTGACGATGACGACATCGACGATGACACACTCGAGCAGTACGCGATGTTCAAGGGCAGCGTCGATAAGCTCCTTGAGATTCACGACACCCTCGAATCCGTGTTCATGTCCCCGGATTCCGAACAAGTCTGCTGGCTGGAGCTCAACGGCGGCAGCGGACGGCTGACCGTCAACTCCGCGCCGCTCACCGTCGGCCCGATGATCCGCGACGCGCTCTGGAATGAGAAAGACAGCGTCATCCTCACCTCCGCGACCCTGACCGCCTCGGGACAGTTCGACTACATGCGCGAACGCCTTTCCGCCGAGGACGCGGACGAGATGCGCGTCGGCTCTCCGTTTGATTATGAGAAATCCGTGCTGCTCTGTACGCCGAAAGACGCCCCCGACCCGAACGCGCCCTCCGCGCAGCACGTGCTGGAGCAGACCTTGATCAACCTCTGCCGCGCGGTTGACGGACGAACGCTCGTCCTCTTCACCGCGTACGCCCAGCTGCGGCGGACCTCCAACGACATCGGCCCGGAGCTCGCGAAGGCCGGCATCACGGTCTTCGAACAGGGCGAAGGCGTTTCACCTTCCGCGCTGCTGAAGACCTTCCGCGAGACCGAAAAAGCCGTCCTCCTCGGCACGCGTTCCTTCTGGGAAGGCGTCGACATTCAGGGAGACGCGCTGTCGGTGGTCGTGATTGCCAAGCTGCCGTTCAATGTTCCCTCCGACCCGATCGTCGCTGCCCGCTCGGAATCCTTCGATGACGCCTTCGGTGAGTACAGCCTGCCGGAAGCCATTCTGAAATTCCGTCAAGGCTTCGGCCGCCTGATCCGCTCCCGCAGCGACCGCGGCCTGGTGGTCATTATGGATAACCGCGTCACGACGAAGCGCTACGGCCAGCAGTTCCTCAACTCCATCCCGAAATGCACCCGCTGCACGAATTCCGTACATGACCTGCCGAAGCTGGCGCAAAAGTGGCTGGCGAAAAAATAGAGTGGAGTGTGGAGAGTGGAGAGTGGAGATAAAAACAGTGTGGAGAGAGGCGTATGAGCGAAGGGGCATTAAAAGTTAAGAGCAAGGCATTCGCGGTAAGGATAGTAAAGCTTTATCGCTATTTGTGTGAAGAGAAAAAAGAGTATACTCTGTCGAAACAGTTGCTGCGAAGCGGTACGAGCATTGGAGCTAACCTTGCGGAAGCCGAATGCGCTATCAGCCGAAAAGATTTTTTCGCTAAGGCATATATCGCTTTGAAAGAATGCGCGGAAACAAAGTATTGGCTGGAATTATTGCTCGAGACCGATTATTTATCGATGCGCGAATTTCAGTCACTTTATTCGGACTGTGAAGAGCTGAGAAAAATGTTGTCCTCGACAACAAAGACAATGAAAGATACGTTTTAGCTTTAACAGAGCGAAGAATGGTGAGCTGCGTTTAGGAATCCCATATTCCGAAATTCAGCTCACCATTCTTCGCTCTTGCCTCTATTATTTGAAGCGATTTGCGGATAATGGCACGTTTTTCCACAGTCAAAAACGCCAACTCCACTCTCCACTCTCCACCCTCCACTCTCTTTATGATTTATGTCAGAAAAACATGTGATAAAAATATCTGTATTGTCCGACAAATTTT
>CAVIKW010000140.1:0-4884 GCA_963643375.1 Flexilinea sp.
AGAGCTCGTCCGCGTTCATAGCCGGCTGCACTTCAGGCGCGTTGGGATACGGGTTAGGAATGGCGGCCGAGAAATTCTCTATGGTTCCGTCATTGAGGATCTTGAGGAAGTTGCAGCAGATCCGATCATTGTGATACTTCTTGCTGAGCTCAACCGCCTCCTTGAAAGTCGCTTCAATATTGGCCTTATTGCCCATC
The DNA here is from genome assembly GCA_963643375.1 of Flexilinea sp. Lineage (GTDB taxonomy): Bacteria > Chloroflexota > Anaerolineae > Anaerolineales > Anaerolineaceae > Flexilinea. The sequence continues at coordinate 198 of CAVIKW010000140.1, forward strand.
GTGCCGCACATCGTAACACGCACCGGGCAGTCCGCGCTGTCGAATATCGAACCGAGGTCCTCATGCATGAGATACTCTGTGAATTCATAGTTGCCGCAGTCTACAAGCCCGGTAAGGCCAAGCTCACCGCACTGCTTCGCGAACGCCTCCATGGACGGGTCGAGCGTCGATGCCGCGATATACGGAGCCGAGCCAAGGATGTGGTTGGTCGGGCCGCTCTCCTTATAGAAGCCGGTGGGGTTGCCGTCCGCGTCGCGATAATAGATATGACCCGCTGCCGCGTCCGGATCCGGTGTGTTCTTATCAACCTTAGCTGCCTCAAGCGCCTTGGAGTTGCACCATCCGCAATGCCCGCTGGAGGAGAACATAGCGACAGGCTTATCCGCGCAAATGCAATCGAGATCGGCCTTATTCGGCCCTTCCGCGCCGAAATACGAATCAGCCCAGCCCATGCCCATATACGCTTCGAAATCCGGATGCGCGTCAATGTAATCCTTGATCTTCTTCTGCATATCGGCAAGCTTATCTGTAGGAGCGATACGGATAAGCCCGTTGATTACAATCGCTCCGAACGCGTGAAGATGGCCGTCAATCAGGCCCGGCGTCATGAGTTTTCCGCCGAGATCCTCGACTTCAACGCCGTCTTTGGCATAAGCCAAAGCGCCCGCGTTATCACCGACATAGGCGATCTTGTTTCCCTCGATAACAACTGCCTCAGCCCACGGCTGTGCTTCGTTGACGGTGTAAATTTTGCCGTTGGTTAATACTCTGGTTGTCATTATGTACTGCTCCTCTTAATTGATAATACCCGAAGGGATTGCAACCATTATTGCGAAATAGTTATTAATAATTTTTACCACTGAATCCGCCCCGCGTCAACCGACACCCGCTCAACGCGGCGCGTCCCATCGAGTTTTTCTGTCATTTATATCGTCCCGCGTCTTGTCAAACATTCGAAGCTGTGTTTTAATAGGGACAAGTAAGCAGCCCCTGAAAGGCACTCTTATCCAGAGAGGTGGAGGGAAACGGCCCGATAATACCTCGGCAACCGGCCGCGAGAAACGGTCAAGGTGCCAATTCCGTCAGAGTAAAATAATCTGGAAGATAAGAGGGAATCCATCGACTTCGAACGAGCCCCCTTAGAATCCGCAAGGGGGCTTTTTGATAGGAGAAAACAATATATGTCTACTTTCATGAACTCACCGAAGTTCTTCTTCACTTCCGAATCAGTCACGGAAGGCCACCCGGACAAGATGTGCGACCAGATCAGCGACGCTGTTCTGGACGCCTGCCTCGCCCAGGATCCGTATTCCCGCGTAGCCTGCGAAACCGCCATCAAGACCGGCTTCGTCCTCCTGCTCGGTGAAATCACCACCAAGGCCTTCGTCAACTTCGACGAGCTTGTCCGCAAGGTCGTCAATGAGATCGGTTACGACGACGCCCGCAAGGGTTTCGACGGCCACACCTGCGGCGTTCTTTCCGCCATCTGCTCCCAGTCCCCGGATATCGCCATGGGCGTTGACGCGGCGCTGGAGAAGAAAGAAGGTCTGATGACCGATTCCGACATCGAAGCTGTCGGCGCGGGCGACCAGGGCATTATGTTCGGTTACGCCTGCAACGAGACCCCGGTCCTCATGCCGCTGCCGATCTTCCTGGCTCACCGCCTGACCGAACAGCTGACCAAGGTCCGCAAGGACGGTACGCTGCCGTGGCTGCGCCCGGACGGCAAGTCCCAGGTCACGATTGAATACGCTTACGGCAAAGCCAAGCGCATTGACACGGTCCTCATCTCCACACAGCACGCCGAAGAGGTCTCTCAGGAAGAGATCCGCGAAGCCATCATCAAGTATGTCATCAACCCGGTCCTCCCGGCTGACTTGGTCGACGGCGATCTGAAGATCTACGTCAACCCGACCGGCCGCTTCGTCATCGGCGGCCCGATGGGCGATGCCGGCGTCACCGGTCGCAAGATCATCGTCGACACTTACGGCGGTATGGGCCGTCACGGCGGCGGTGCCTTCTCCGGCAAAGACCCCACCAAAGTCGACCGCTCCGCTGCCTACGCCGCGCGCTGGGTCGCGAAGAATGTCGTCGCTGCCGGTCTTGCCGACCGCTGCGAAGTCCAGCTGTCCTACGCAATCGGCGTAGCGAAGCCGCTGTCCATCAATGTCGAGACCTTCGGCACCGGCAAGATTGATGAAGACAAGATCGCCGAGATCGTCTCCGAACACTTCGACCTGCGCCCGGGTGCCATCATCCGCGACCTGAAGCTGCGCCGCCCGATCTTCCGCCAGACGGCTGCCAACGGTCACTTCGGCCGCGAACTGCCCGATTTCACTTGGGAACAGACCGACAAGGCCGCCGAGCTTCGCGCCGCCGCGGGTCTCTAAACCCAATCTGTATATAATGAAACACGCCCGGAATTCCGGGCGTGTTTCATTTTCAGAAGGAGTAAGCTTTATCAGCCGGCGTTGCCCTGCATGGGCTTGAAGACCTGTTCGGCAACGGCGGTGAGATCCAAGCCGTTGAGATCCTTACCGGAGGCGGACAGGGAATACATCACGCCGGGGACGACGTCGAACCATTCGACGAGTTGAACGGTTTCGCCGTTGTTCTTGCCGCTCATCAGCTTGCCGGAACAGTAAGAAACTTCGACGTCCTCGGTGGAATCCCAGGTGAGATACATACCGGAGAGGTCTTCCCATTCGGCGGCAGCCTTAATGCGGGCGGCGCATTCACTGCCGTTCAATGTGAATTGAATCTCGCCGAGTTTCTCATCGGTCAGCACACGGTAGACGACATTCTCCGCGCCTTCGGGGACGTTGAGGTCCAAGCCGGTCTTCTGCACGAAGCCTTCGGCGTCGGTCTCTTCCCAAGGGTTCGCCATGCCGACGGTGGGTTCGACAGTTTCGGCCTGTTTATTCGCGCAGGAAACCAGCGCGAAGGCGGCCGCGACGGAAAACACAAAAATCAGAATCTTTTTCATAGGATGTTCTCCTTTCAATTTCGTTCTCTTTTCATATATACGACTGCCGAAATTGAAAGTTCCGAAATCAAAAAACGCGCGGCATTGCGACCGCGCGTTCGTTTTTCGGGAATTACAGGCCGTAGATGGCGCTGAACTTCTCTTTGAGATATTGGATGTAATAATCCGGCGTGAAGGGCTCTCCGCAGACCTGTTCGAGCAGGGGCATCGGGTCGAGCATGCAGCCGTATTTGAAGAGGTGATCCGTCAGCCATTCCACGACAGGGGCGAGGTCGCCCTTCGCCGTGCAGGCATCGAGGTCGAGGTCCTTCTTCATGCGGGCCGCGATCTGCGCGCCGAAGGCATTGCCCAGCGCGTAGGACGGGAAATAGCCGACGTTGCCCTGGGACCAATGGGAATCCTGGAGCACGCCGTGGGTGTCATCCGGAACGTCCACGCCGAGGTATTCCTTCATCTTGGCGTTCCAAACCTGCGGCAGGTCGCTCACGCGGATCTCGTGGTTGATGAGCGCCTTCTCGATCTCATAGCGCACCATGATGTGCAGGCAGTAAGTCAGTTCATCGGACTCAATGCGGATGAGGGACGGCTCGCTGCGGTTGGCTGCGGCATAGAACTCATCGGCGGTCACATCCGCGAAGTTTTCGGGGAAAAGCTCCTGCATCTTCGGGAAGATGAAATGACACCAGCCCTTGCTGCGGCCGATGATATTCTCGAAGAAGCGGGATTGGCTCTCGTGGATCGCGCAGGAAGCGCCCGCCGCGAGGGACGTCCAACGGAGGTCGTCGCCGGTGTGCAGTTCATAGAGGGCGTGGCCGCCTTCGTGCATGACGGAATAGAAAGAGCTCATGACGTCGTTCACGTAATAATGCGTGGTGATGCGGACGTCATCCTTGTTGAAATTCAGGGTGAAGGGATGCTCCGTCTCCGCGATGCCGCAGTGATTGCGGTCGATGGTCATGACCTTCATGAGGTAATCGGAGAGTTCTCGCTGCTTCTCGACGGGAGCGTAACGGTGCATGAAGTCATCCCGCGGCTGCCATCCCTTGTCCGCGATCTGCTTGACCAGGGGGACGATTTCCTTCTTCAGGGCGGCGAAGAATTTATCGAGGAAGTCGGAGGTCATGCCGTAGTCGTATTGATTCAGCAGGACATCGTAAGGTTTCTTCGTGTGCCGGGGATCCCAGTAGTTAACGAATTTCGGCAGGGTGTTGAAAATCTTCTCGAGGTAAGGTTCAAAGCCGGCGAAATCATTCTCGCGCTTGCACTTGATCCAGGCCGTGCCGGAATCCGAAAGCAGGACATTGTACGCGACGAACTCTTCCTGGGGGATGGCTTTCATGTTGTCATATTCGCGCAGCAGGAATTCGGCCTGGCGCGCGCTGCGGGCGGGGAGCTCGGCTTTGCGTTCGTTGAGTTCACGGAGCAGATCGCCGGCTGCTTTGGACGCGAAGGCCTTGTATTTTTCATTGCTCAGGTATTCGGTCACGACCATGCGGCCTTCCGCGGTATCCTGCGGGGCAGCGGTGTCGGCATCGAGCTCGAGGACGTTGACAAGGTGGTAAAAGACATACAGCTTGCGCTCGAGTTCATCCAGTTGTTTGATCAGTTCTTCAATAGAAGTCATATTCTTCCTTTCACGGGCCAAGCCCGTCACGCCCTATTATAACGGAATTAGTGATCAGTGATTAGTGACCAGTGACC
>CAVIKW010000141.1:0-4795 GCA_963643375.1 Flexilinea sp.
AAAAACTGCCGCGGATGGTCTCCGCGGCAGTTCAATATCGAATACTTATTTCGCCAATTCGTACATCGCCATGGCGCAGATCACGCAGTGGGTCATGAAGTCCTCCACCGTGCAGTTCTCATTCGCCTGGTGCATCGTCGACACGGTGCCGGGGAACTCGCCGCCGAAGCCGACGAATTTCTTCCCGATCTCTCTGGCATAGGTGCCGCCGCCGATGGTGTAGGGCTCGTTCTTGGTGTCGCCGGTGACTTCACGGTAGACGTGCAGCAGCTTGGTGACCAGTTCGCTGTCGCGCGGGACGTAGTGCGGGGCGGAGTTGTGCTGGACTTCGTAAGTCACGCCGTGCTTCTCGGCCATGGCGTGGTACAGGGCCTCGATGTGCTCCGGGGTCTCGGTGCAGGGGAAGCGGATGTCGATGCCGATCCAGGACTCATCCGCGTTATAGCGCAGCATGCCGAGGTTCAACGTGGTGGAGCCGGATTCGGGGTCTTCCATGTAAATGCCCGCGGTCTTGCCGACGGTGTCGCGGCCGATGACGTCCTTGACGAAGTGCAGCAGCTTCCCGGCCTTGCCGCCCAGAACGGCACAGAGAATTTCAGCCGCGGTGACGACGGCATTGAAGCCCTTCTCCGGGGTGGAACCGTGGGCAGCTTTGCCGTGGGTGACGAGCTTGATGGTGCCGTCTTCTTCCTCGGTCACTTCAACCGGGTAGCCGTGATTGAGGCCGCTCCGCGCGATGGCGAAGAGCTCGTCGAGGTTGATTTTCTTGCCGTCGAGGATGACTTCGCATTCTTCCGGCACGGCGTTATAGGCATTGCCGGCGGTCATGGAGATGATCGGCAGTTCTTCTTTGGCGAAGATGGTCTTGGCCCAATAGCTGCCCTTCTCACCGTAAATCAGCGGATATTCGGCATCCGGGGTGAAGCCGAGGTCCGGGCGCGGACGATGGGCGGTGAAGTATTCCATACAGCCGGAGCCGTTCTCTTCGTTGGTGCCGACGACGAGCTGGATGCCGCGCTTGAGGGGCAGGCCCATATCGCGGATGATGCGCATACCGTAAAGCGCCGCGATGGCGGGGCCTTTGTCATCGGTGGTGCCGCGTCCGTACATGCGGCCGTCTTTGATCACCAGCTCGAACGGGTTCGTGTCCCAGCCCTTCCCGGCGGGGACGACGTCCAAATGCGCGAGGACGCCGACGGTCTCTTCGCCCTTGCCGTAAGAAACGGAAGCGGCGTAGTTGTCAACATTGTCCCGCTCAAAACCCATGCGGTCAACGATCTTGAGGAAGCACTGCAGGGCGTCATAAGGGCCCTTGCCGAAGGGCATCCCCGGCTGCGCGTCCATCATTTCGCTGTCAATGGCGATCAAGTCGGCAAGATCCTGCATCATCTCGTCTTTGTATTTCGCAAAAGCGTCTTTAAAATCCTGAACAGACATCATTTCACCTCTCTGTGCGGTATATTCTGAATCCATTATACCGCGGCTGTAAGATTTGAGACAAGCCCGCAAACCCGATACGCCGGCGCGTATGCCGCGCGGTAGCGTGGGGAATGCGAGACCGGCGGGCAGTCTTTGGCCCGATAATTCACAAGGTATTCCGTCAATTCGGCGCTGTCGAAGGCGAAGAGCCCCTCCGCGCAGCACTGCTCCAGAACGCGGAGCTTCTCCGCGAAACGAATCGGATCGCCGTGATGCTCCGCGGCGGTCTTCACGCACGCGTCCGTCAATTCATCCGCGCCGATCATTCCCGAAAGGACGGCGCGCAGATCCACGCGGACAAGGCCGCCGCCGATGGGGACGATATCGGGACCGTTCCCCGGCGTAAAGGTCCGCAGTTCCTCCGCGAGCCGCTGACGGAAGGTCTCGGCGTCCGGGATCAAGTGGCCGACGCCGAATTCATTTTGATAGACCAGCTTCACCGCGTCCGTCGGCTCCATCAGCGGATAGCGGCGGGCATGCGCGGCGAGGACTTCGCGAAGGGCGTCCGTCATTCGCTGATCCTGTACTCGATGTAAAGGTCGCCGATGCCCCGTTCGCCGAGGCCGAAGGTATTTCCGTCGGTATCGGCCAGCAGGAACGAGATGTGCGTCTTCCCTTCACCTTGGGCGGGGAAGGTCACGGAGACCTCTCCCTGCTCGCCCGGCGCCAGGTTCACGCCGATGTCGAAAAGCTGTTGAGCGTTGTCGTAATTCTCATCCGCCCAAACGATTTTGTAATTCTCATTCCACGTACAGGTGCCGTAATTCTCCAGCGTCCAAGTCTTCGTGAGCATCTCGCCGCTGCGGACTTCGGTGCCGTCCGGGATGGTGACGTCATTGACGAATTTGGCGCGGTTCTCGCAGTCCTCGGGCTGCTCCACGGCGGGCAAAGCGTCCGCCAACGGCATTTCCTCAATGGACTCGATCGCCTTGGATGTGTCCATCGCGGACGCGGAGACGACGCAGCGGAATCCGTATTGGGCAGTGATGTCCGGCGCGGATCCGCGGCGATTGAAGGTGAAGGAGGCGCTCTCCGGATCGGAGGAGGAGAAGGCGCCGCCCTTGATGGTGTGCATATTGCCGGAGATCGGGCCGATCGGGTTTATGAGGACTTCCGTGCCCGCGCCGGCGCGTGTTTCGGAGAAGAAGTCATTCGTCCATTCGCTGACGTTCCCCGCCATGTCCAGTACACCGTAAGGGCTGACGTCCCATTCATTTTCCCCGACAGCGGAAAGCGTCCGCGGGTAGGAATCCACATCGCGGGAGGCATTCCCCCGGGGATAGATCCGCCCATCCGTACCGCGGGCGGCCTTCTCCCATTCCGCTTCGGAGGGGAGGCGTTTCCCCGCCCACATACAGTAAGTCTCGGCATCGGTCCACTTGACATTCATGATCGGCATATCGTCGCCGATGAACTCGTCCGAGATGCGCTCAATGGGCTGGCAGACGCCTTCGCCGACGCATTTGGCGTACTGCCCCTGCGTCACCTCGGTGCGGTCGATCCAAAAAGCGTTGAGCTGAACGGTATGGCGCGGCAGAATGCCTTCCATGGCGTAGTTGAAGGTGGAATCCATCCCCATCGTGAATTCGCCCTCCGGCACGGCGGCCATTTGGCTCTCATCGGCAAGCCAGACGACCATTTTCCCGGTCTCGGCGGAAATCGTCACCGGCTGCGGGGTTGCTGTCGGCGCAAGCGTCGGGATATCGGTCGGGAGCTCGGTTTCCGTCGGGGTTACGTTCGCGGCCGCGGCGGCTGCCGCTTCGGCGTTCTCTTTGGCGAGGGAGGTTTGCGTGACGTAAAGCACTTCCAGGGTTTGGTTGTATTCGGGCGTCCGCTCCGTTTCCGAGGAGGAGGTGAAGACGGGACGGTTCATCCAGAGGTAACCCGCGGCGCCGACAAGCAGCAGCAGGGAGAGCACCAACGCGAGGACGGGTGCCTTCTTCTTCGGCTTGGCGGTCTCGAACACGGGCGTCTCGACCTTCTCTTTCTTGACCGGTTTCGGCGCGGCCTGCGGGAGTTCCTGCATGGGACTCTTGTCGTTGACGAGGTCCTCGCGGTTCGTCATGTTCTTTTCAATCAGCTCGCGCAACGCCCAATAGAGCTCCTCACCGTCGCGGTAGCGTTCGGAAGCGTTATCCGTCAGACAGCGGGAGATGATCGGCACGATCTTCGGCGCCTCCAATCCCGCGGCGTCCTTCAGGCACTCGCGGTAATAGCGGAAGACGCGGCTGTACTCCTCCACGTCGGAGACATCCCCGGAGGAACGGTAGGTCGAGATTCCGGTGCAGATCTCCAGCAGCAGCACGCCGAAGGAGAAAATGTCATTCGCGGGCTGCGGCTCCGCGGAAGGCGTGAGCTCCGGCATCTTGTACACCGAGCGTTCGGTATCGTATGACGGAGGATATTCGAGGAAGGAGAGATAATTCCGCCCGCGGTCGTCCACCCAAATGTGGGACGGATCGAGTTCGCCGTGGGCCAAGCCTTCGCTGTGGAGCGCGGCCAGGGCGGAGGCAATATCCAACGCCACCCGGAAGGCGCTGTTCATCGTCAGCGGACGGCCCTTCTTCTGCAAAAGATTGCGCAGCGACTGCCCCGCCAGCGCGTTTTGGCGGATAAGCAGGCTGTCCTCCGTCAGCTCCGATTCGTAAATCGTGACGGCGTTCGTGTGCGCGAATTTCGAGAGCCGCTGCACCCGCTTCTGGATGGCGAACAATCCCTGCGCGGTGAGCCGGCCGTCGTCCACTTTCATGAGTTTGGCGTAATAGTTCCGATCCGCCTGCGAATCCTGCAGGCTGAGGAAGTATCCGCTCTTGTCCGCCCCGACGCCGTAAAGCACCCGGTAGCGGCCGTTGATGATTTTCTGATTGTTGTCCATAAATACCGTCCGAAGGTCACAATTCCCGAAAATGACCGAATGTATTAATTCTTTTTCCTTTATCATTCTACTATAATTAGAGTTGTGATTTGTGAAAAAACTCCAAGGAAAGAAAAACTGTATCATGAGGCTCAGAAATCAAAAAACGGGAAATCGGTTAAAAATACTTCTATGCGGTTGATTTTCCTTGAGTTTTGAAAAGTTTGTATGGAGATATTTGAATATTGAACATAGCGACAGAAATGTCACTTTGGATGTCACTTAGATGTCACTTTGAAATAGAGGCTTTATTATGAATCTGGGCAAGGAAACAGAAACTCTGGAATTTAAGAAATCAACCGGAGAAATAAAAGAAGCGATGATTTCCATATCATCGATTTTAAATAAGCATGGAATTGGAACGGTTTATTTTGGAGTAAAGCCAAACGGAGATATTATCGG
>CAVIKW010000142.1:0-4778 GCA_963643375.1 Flexilinea sp.
AAGGTGAGCGGGTCCGCGGGTCACCTCATCCACCGCGGAGCGGTCCCCCTTCCCCGAAAAAGAGAGTGGAGTGTGAAGAGTGGAGAGTGGAGTTAATGCGCTCGATAAGGGAAAATATGCTTCCCTTATCGAGCGCTGCTATTGACTATTGACTAATGACTAATCACTGCCGCGAAGCGGCCTTGATCTGCTCGGCGATGGTGCGGATGACGATCTTGGCGTCGAGAGGCTTGGCGATGTGGGCGTTCATGCCGGCTTTTTTGGTGGCGATCCGGTCTTCGGCGAAGGCGTTCGCGGTCATGGCGATGATCGGAATTTGACGGGCGTCTTCACGGGCCAGGGCACGGATGCGGTGGGTGGATTCGTAACCGTCCATCACCGGCATCATCAAATCCATGAGAACGGCGGAGAATTCACCCGGCTTGGAGGCGGCGAAGATGTCGAGGGCTTCTTTGCCGTCGCGGGCGCTGACGACTTTGGCGCCGGCTTCGGTGAGAATGAACTGCGCGATCTCGAGGTTCAGGTCGTTGTCCTCGGCAAGCAGCAGCATCTCACCGGCAATGGAGGCGTCGTCCGCGGTCTCCATGACTTTGGCGGTCTGCTCGGTGAAGTCTATCTCAAGCGGGACGCGGATGGTGAACGTCGTTCCGACGCCCTGTTCGCTCTCGCAGGTGATGGTGCCGCCCATCTTTTCGGTAAGGCTCTTGGCAATGGAAAGACCCAGCCCGGTGCCGCCGTATTTCGTGCGGGCGGAGGCGTTTTCCTGTCGGAAGGGCTCGAACAGGTGCTCTTGGAATTCTTTGCTCATGCCGATGCCGGTATCGCGGATCACGGTTTCAACCATGGCTGTCTTGCCGTCAATCGGCTCTTCGCTGCAGCTGATATAGACCTTGCCGTGGGGGCGGTTGTACTTGATGGAGTTGCCCAGGATGTTCAGGATCAGGCGCTTGATATGGATCGGGCTGCCGATGAATCTTGTTCGATCGATCTTGCAGTCTTCAATCAATTCGACGCCCAGCTCGTCGGCCTGCTTTTCAACGACGGTGAAGATCTCAAAGGCGATGTTTTCCAGGTTGAACGGAACGTGTTCCAGAACTACCTCGCCGGACTCGAGCTTGCTCATGTCGAGGACTTCGTTGATCAGCTCCAGGAGGATATTCGATGACTCGCGGACCTTGGTGCGGCATTCGCGTTGTTTCTCGTCATCGCCGTCGTAATGCTCCGCGATGTCGAGCATGCCGCGGATGCCGTTCAACGGCGTACGGATGTCGTGGCTCATGCGCAGCAGGAACTCGGTCTTGGCCTTGTTGGCCTTCTCGGCCTCCATGGCGGCAGCCCGGAGCCGTTCATTGTAAACCCGCTCAGCTTCGCGGCGCTTATTCTCTTCCTCTATCTGCGCTTTGACGATGTCGTCGACGAACTGGAAACCGAGGATCGCCTTGAAGCCGTCTCCGGCCGCTCTGCTCATGCTGTACTGGTAGTAATGCGTCTCGCCGTTCGCGTTGCTGCGGTAGATGCCCGTGAACTCATTCTGCTCCGTGAGCATCTTTTTGACGTTTTCGACATCGAATACTTTGGAAATCTTCTCTCTGTCTTCGGGGTGGACCACATCCGTCAGCCAGTCATGGAGCAGCACGGCAAAGGGGAAGTCGTGCCCGGTCCCCTCTTCCAGCAGCTCGTCAAAGGCGGCTTCCAGCTTCAGAATTTTCGCCGTTTCCGTTTCCAGATCCAACAGATAGACGTTCTTGAAGTTGCGCGCCAGCGTGTTGGAAACCAGCAGCTGTTCTTTCAGCTGTGTTTGGTAGCGCAGTTCCTTTTCCTTTTCGGGGGTGATATCCCGCGCCGCGTAAATAACGGAGGTGACGCGGCCTTCCGCGTCGCGCGTCTTGGCGATGAATCTGGACTCGAGCCATTTGCCGTAAGGCGCCTTGTATTGCGTCACCAGCGTTGTATCGCTGCCCAAGCGGTCGGCCACCGTCGACAGGTCAATGAATTTGCGCATTCGGTCGATTTCGTTCGGAGCCATATAATACTCGAGAACGTCTTCCATGACCTCGTTGAAGTTTCCCTCGTCCCTGCCGCCCACGACGGTCTTCAACGCTGAACTCGTCTGAATGATTTTAAAGCCGTGCGTCCGCAGGTCGGCTTCTATGATGGTTGTGTAGATGGTCGCGAGCGCGCTGATGATCTCCGCGTGTTCGGCGGACTGCTGCAGGGCTTTTTCGCGCACAGCTTCCTCGTCAACACACTTCGCCATGGCGATGGATTTGATCTTTTCGTCGGAACATTCCGTGCAGATCACGTGGGTATCCATATAATGAATTTTGCCGTCATCGCCGAATTGCGAATGACGCAGCGAGAGTTCGTTTTTCCCTTGACGGAAGGCATCCATCGCCGCCTCGCGGTTGAACAGCGCCCAAAAGGCTTCGGCTTCCTTGGGGTCGGGGATGGTCGACGCGCCGGCGCGGATCAATTCATCGACCGTGCCGGAATACGCGGCGGTCTTATTGTAGAAGTTGTCGTATTCGATCATCGCGTAGTGATCTTCCGTGTAATCAATGGCGATCACCAGCGGGTAAACGATGTCCATCGCCTCGGCGTAATGCCGGATTTCGGCGTTGCGCTGTTTCTCTTCCTCGAAGGCCTTCAGCAGCGCGTTCCGCTCTTCGTCCTGCTTGATTTTGGCGAAAATATTTTTCTTGATGTCGCAGATCAGGCACGAGCAGATGCCGACGCGGTCGGTGGGGTAGGCTTCGATATGGAGGTAGAGGCCGATTTCTTCGGAAATTTCATCAAAGGAGACGCTTTTGCCCTCGTAGGCGGCTTCATAATAGTGCTTCAGCCATTTGCGGCTGCCGTTCGGGAATAACTCGTAAAACTTCTGCCCGATCAGCTGATCAAGGGAGACGCCTTCGATCTTCGCCAATTCCTCGTTCGCGTTGATAAACGTCCAGTCAACCGGCTGCCCCGCGTCATCCAATTCGACGCGGATCAGACAGTAGCCGTGGGGCTCTCCTTTACCGAGATAAGAGGCGGCGTATAGTTCGGACATAGGTGCTGCATTCCTTTCATGCGCGGAGGCGGTAATACGAGGTGGAGTTAATGATTTTGACATTAACAAAATAAGTATATCACAGAATGGAAGTGAGGGGTGGGAAGTGAGGAGTGGGGAGTGAGGAGTGAGGAGTTATCGAAAGAGCGCGGCACGCCGCGCTCTTCCTGTTATATGACGCTCCGCGGTCGATATTGGGGCGAGACTGCGTGTGTCGGGCGTTAGACGCGTCCAATTTTCAAAGTCATGCCTCAACTATGTTATCCGGTCTCCGGTCTCTCCTCGCCGGTCTCTATTCACCGGCACTGCACACTGCCGCTATCTTAAAAAATATCACTTCAATCTCGCACGAAGTTCACGGCGGAGGATCTTGCCGTTGAAGGTGCGGGGGATGGCGTCGATCTGCTCAATGACTTTCGGCATCTTGTTCGGGTCGACGGATTTCTTCAGCTGTTCAAGCAGGGCGGATTTATCCAAGGTCTTCCCCGCTTCCATTACCACGAAGAGGTGCGGCGCCTGTCCGGTGAGCGGATCGGGACGCGGAACGCAGGCGCAGTCAATGACGCCGCCGCAGAGGGAGACCGCGGACTCGATCTCCTCCGGGGAGATCTTGATGCCGGAATAGTTGATGACGTCGTCATCCCGTCCGAGCATGTAAATCCAGCCCTCCGGGTCGATATAGCCGACATCGTTCGAGTAAATTATGCCGTCGGTCATGACGGAAGCGGTCAACTCCGGCTGACGCCAATAGCCGAGCATATTCATCGAACCGGCATACGCCAGGTAACCGGTGTGCTCCGGCGAGGAGTTCTCCAGCGGCTGACGGTGTTCGTCAACGATGATAAACCGCGCGTTGACCGTCGGCTTGCCGATGCAGGCGGGACGGTTCCGCTCGACGGAGAAATCCATGATGCAGGAACAGCCGCCTTCGGTGGTGCCGTAGAAATTGTAAAGATGCGTGTTCGGCAGCTGTTCGCGGAGGGTTTCCTTCGCCTGTTCACTCAGCGGAGCTGTGCCGATCTGGATATAGTCGAGCCGGTCTTTGTATTCGGCGAGGCGGCCTTTTCCCAGCTTCTCCAAAACCTGCAGCGCGGACGGGGACATGTCCATGGCGGTGACGTGGTAGCGGTCCATCAGGGTGAAGATGACCTTCACCATCAGCACACCGTCGGCGATGACGATGGAGTTGCCGAAGAGGAGATTCGCGTAATGGCGGCGCAGCCCATGCGAATGGCTGAGCGGGGTCGGAATGAGTTCCACGCCGCCGTCCTTCATTTTCACGCCGTACACAACATTTTCCGCGACAGCAATCACGCTGCCGTGGGTGTGGACGATGCCTTTGGATTTTCCGGTCGTGCCGGTGGAGAAAAGGATCTCCGCGAGCTCATCCTTGGCGGGGAAGGTGAACTCCGTCAGGTCCGAGGCGGGGGCTTCGAGGTCGATATCCGCGAGGCTGATGAAGTGATCCGAATAGGCGGCGAGGTTCATGCCGATGATCACGTCCGCGCCGGTGTCTTCCTTGATCTCAAGGACGCGGGCCTCGGAGGCGCGTTTTTCCAACGGGACGGTGACCGCGCCCGCCAGCTGGGCGGCGAGGTTCGCGATACAGAAGCGGATGTCCTGCGTGCACTCGATCAGCACGCGGTCTCCGCGGTGAATATTCTCTTTACGGATGCGCCGCGCGAAGTGAATGATGGCGCGGACGGCTTGTTCATAGGTGACGCTG